>CAZFWV010000039.1:0-5764 GCA_964522605.1 uncultured Pirellulaceae bacterium | reverse complement strand
CCGATCACGCAGCGACTGAATCTGTTCGATCTGCTGGTCAAGGGTGGCTGGCTGATGGTTCCGATCGGCCTGATGTCGGTCCTGGTTGTCATGCTGGTGTTCGAGCGTCTGCTCGCGTTGCGCCGCAGCCGCGTGATTCCGCGAAAATTGATCGAGGCCCTGGCGGATCTGGGAGCCGTTCCCGGCATGATGGATCCGCGAGCGGCGTATCGGCTTTGCCAGCAATACCCTTCCTCGGCTGCGGTAGTCATTCGTTCCATGCTGTTGAAGATCGGGCGTCCCCAGTCGGAAGTGGAGCATGCGGTGGCGGAAGCCGGAGAGCGCGAGGCGGCGCGGCTCCATACGAATGTCCGTTGGCTCACGTTGATTGCGGCGATTGCACCCTTGATTGGTTTGCTCGGCACCGTATGGGGAATGATCCGTGCTTTTTTCGTGACCACGCAACTGACGGCGGGCCAGAACAAGGCGGATTTCTTGGCGGAAGGGATTTATGTCGCGCTCGTCACGACGTTGGGGGGGCTGGCCGTGGCGATTCCCGCCGCGATCTTCGCGCATTACTTCGAGGGGCGAATTGAGAGGCTGTTCCACGAAATCGACGAATTGCTCTTCAGTCTGTTGCCACAGATCGAACGGTTCGAGGGACGAATGCGCGTCACGCCTCATACGCTCGGCGGGGCAACGGAGGCTGCTTCCGCCCCCCGCAAATCGTCGGAAGCTGCTCCCGCTGATCCCGCTCGCGTCGGATGATCGTTTTCCAATCCCAACCGTCCATGCCGTAGGGGCCAACGCACGTGGCCGTAAAGATTCGTAGAAGCTCGGTCCTGGCGTCGATGAGTCTGACTCCGCTGATCGACGTCGTCTTTCTGCTGTTGATCTTCTTCCTGGTTTCGACTCGCTTTGCGGAGGAAGATCGGCAGCTTGAGGTGCAATTGCCCACGGCGAGCGAAGCGCGTCCGATGGTCCTGAAGCCGAAGGACATCGAGTTGAGCATCGATCGGGACGGTCGATACTCGATCGGCAGTGGGGGGCCAATGGCGATCGAAGAGTTGGAGGGCGCCCTGTCCCGCGCGGCGATCAACAATCCGCTGACCCAGACCGTCGTGATTCGCGCCGATCGAGATTGCAGCTGGAACAACGTGGCCCAGGCGCTGAATCTTTGCTATCGCGCCGGATTGCGAGACGTCAAAACTACAGTAGCCGATCGGTAAGATGCGACAGGCTGTGCGTAAGATCGAACCTGCGCGGCAGACGCCATTGGAGGAGCGGTTGTGGCCGGTCCTGTTGGCGATTCTTGCGCTGGGCGGATTTGTTCTGCTGGCGATTCGATGGACGAATCCGCCGGTCGACCCCAATGCCGTATGGCCGTCCGATCTCGCGAGTCAATTCACGATCGGCGTGACGCTCGGTGCGATGATCGTGGCATCTCTGATCCGACCCCGTTGGATTCATCGGCGCCTGATGTTATCGCTCGTGCTGAGCCTGCTCGTGAATTTGAGCTTGTTGGTGCTCTTATCCTGGATGGAGGTTGTGCACGTCTTTCGACCGCCTCCCGTGGTGGCGGAGCAGCCGGAGTTCGAGCCTCCCGAGCAGGTCATGCCGGAGTATTTTCCGATGGCGGTCGAAGGCCAGGATCGGCCGCGGCAGGAATTGCAGAAGCCGGTTCCGTCCGGGGATCCGGAGATGACGCAGGATCAATTGCTGAGCAAGTCATCATTGCCAACCGACAGCTTGCGCGTTCCGCTGCCAGAAGCTTCGCCGCAGGCTGCCGTTCCGCAACCGCCTCTTCCTGCCGAGCGACCCGAGCGGATCGAGTCGGCACCGAGGGAATTCGATCTGCAGGGCCAAATCAGTCGACAGTCGTTGACCGATCGACCACGTGTCGCCCGACCGCTCGTCGATACGGCAGTCGTCGCCCAGCAACCTGCGCCGGTCCAGATCGCGGCTCCACCCGCTCCCGTTCAGCGGCAAGTGAGTCCTGCGTCGGAGTTGCCGGTGGATCTCGAACCGGCGATGAGTGAACGGCCGCGCATCGCGGCATCGCCGCCGCGGTACCGTGAGCTGGATTCTCCCGAGGTTGCGCTCGACTCCCAGCCGACACTGCCCCGTCGGACCGAATCCGTTGGCGTTCCACCGCGGGCGATGATTTCTTTGTCTGACTTGCCCGCCATTGCGCGAGAACGGGGAGAAGAGCCGCTCGTGCCTGCCAATACAATGTCAGCGCGACGAGAGATGGCTTCACCGATGCTGCCGCCCGACACGCCGACGACGGAGTTGCAGTCCACGGTGTCTCCCCGCAATGCCGACTTGACGCGGCAGCAGCCATCCGACGTGGCACCTCAGATTGCCGAATCGCGGGAGCCGGCACCGCAGCGCAGCGAGGCGACGGATGTCACACCGTCGACGGTGACTCGTCTGGCTCCTCCCACGATCGCCGCGCCTTTGCTGGACGGGACGGGATCGTTGCAGGCGTCATCGACCTCCGTGCCCCAACAGCAACAGCCGACGCCCGATGCGCAGCTGCCCGGACCACCGACAGAATCGGCCACTCCGATCGCAACCGCGCAGGAAACTCGTTCGGCATTGCCGGGTACGCGCACCGAGGAAGTGGAAATGGCCGACCAGGGGTTGTCGAGTGAATCGCTCGATGCGGCGATGCCTCGTCCCGAACGCGCGTCGCCGCCGGCTTCCTATGCGGACCTGCAGCGGGTGGTTGAAGTGCGCCAAGATGACCGGGCGGCGACGGAATCCCAGACGTTCGATCCGACGCAGCCCGCCCCCACGGCGCTGTCGGCGCCGACGGGTGCTGGAGCGGGACAGGTCGCGCCGACAGCGCCCGCGACCGATCTGGCTGCCGCGGAAGATCTCCGTCCGAAGGCCCGATTGGAGGAGCCTCGAATCGACCGCTCCAGCCCCATCGAGACACCGCCCTCCTTGGTCGATCGGCCCGGAGGGGGCACGCGCCGATCGATGGAGCAGGCCGCTACGTCGCCCCGAGTTACCGCGCCCGAGTTGGCGGATGTAGTGGTGCTGCCCGGCCGCGATCGTTCCACGGGTGACCTCGAAGCCTCTCCCTGGGCAGAACAAGACGAGCGACAATCGCTCGGCGGAATCGGACTTCCTGGGCTCCAACCGCGGGAAACGTTGGGAGCGATGGCGGAGCGCGAGCTATCCGATGGTCGGGCCGGTTTTCGCCCGGCAGCGATTGTGGGCAATCCGCGCGTGAAAGCCACGCAGGATCCGGTGCTGTCGATTGGGGAACAGTTTGAGAATGCCACACTCGATCGCTCGGCCCGCCTCACGCGACGCCCCGCCGGGACGCTGGATTCGGTTCCCATCCCGACGGCCGTTGCCGGAACGATGGCCCCGTCCAGTCCCGACGTACTGCCGCGCGAGGTCGCGATCGCCCCGCAGTCGGGCCCCCTGGCGGAGAGTGCGGCTGGCGCACTGGAAGTCGCGCTCGATGCGCCGGAGGATCTGGGAGGCTTGGACCGCGACCGGACACCGGATATCGGGCTCGTCAACCGTCGCAGCCAGCCGGAAAGTGCCTACGTCGTGGATCGAGGCATGCGGTTTCTGCGTCGCGACCCGGGCGGGCCGCCCTCGCTGGACACCCGCGTCGCCATGCCGGCCGATGCCTTCTTGTCCCGCTTCAGCCGCAAAGGGGAAGAACCGGTGGGCGGCGAGGGAAGGCCGCTGCCGAAGACGGAAGAGGCGATCGAACGAGGGCTCGTTTATCTGGCGAAGCTGCAAATGCCCGATGGTCGGTGGAGCCTCGATCGCGCGGCGATGCCCGGCGCCGCCTTACCGGATGAACCGGTCGCGATGCAGTCGGACACAGCAGCGACCGGATTGGTGTTACTCTCGTTTCTCGGCGCCGGCTATCACCACTACGACGACAAATACCATGATGCGGTCCGCATGGGACTGCAGTTTCTGATTGATCAACAGCAGCCCAATGGCGATCTCTATCTGCCGCAAGACGCCCTCTCGAATCAGAGTGCCTGGTTGTACAGTCACGGGATTGCCGCGATCGCTCTCTGTGAGGCGTACGGGATGACGCAAGATCCTCAGTTGCGCGAGCCGGCACAGAAGGCGATCGACTTCATTGTCGCGGCCCAGCACCGGACCCGGGGTGGATGGCGCTACACCCCCGGCGTCGGATCGGATACTTCCGTTTCGGGCTGGATGGTCATGGCCCTGCGGAGTGCCGAACTCGCCAACCTGGAAGTGCCCGCGTCGGTCTGGGAGGGTGTCGGTCGATGGTTGGAATCGGCCCAGGCATCCCGCCAACAGCGCGAACAGTATCGGTACAATCCGTTTGCTCCCAATACGCCAGCTCAAGTCCACGGTCGCGAGCCGAGCGAAACGATGACCGCCGTCGGCCTACTGATGCGGATGTATACCGGTTGGCGGCGAGATCATCCCGCCATGATTCGAGGCGCGGACTATTTGTCGCAGCGTCTGCCCGCAATCGGATCCCCGACGGATCCTCAACGCGATACATACTACTGGTACTATGCGACGCAGGTCATGTTTCACATGCGAGGCGAGTATTGGGACCGATGGCAGGATCAGCTCCACCCGTTGTTGGTCACATCCCAGGAACAGGAAGGGCCGCTGGCAGGCAGTTGGGATCCGGACCGCCCGCTCACCGATCGCTGGGCGCCCTATGGTGGACGGTTGTATGTCACGACGCTGAACCTGCTGTCGCTGGAAGTGTACTACCGGCATCTACCGATTTACGAAGACACCGCTCGCTGACAGGGAACGACGGATGAAATGTCTGCATTGTGATGCGCGGTTACCCGCCGACGCGGCGTTCTGTCATCGCTGCGGGCAGCAGGTTCAGCGGCCGCGCCCAAGAGCCGCAGCGCCTCGGGTAAGCCGCGCGATGCACCGAGATCGCGAGCCTGGGCCGGAAGAGCCCGATACGGAACCGCCGCGAGAACGCGAAATCTGGCGCGGTTCCTTTTCTGCCAAGGGAATGGCATCGCTCTGGTTCGTCGCCCTGGCCGTCACCATTGCATTGCCGGTGATCGGTTCGCTGGCCCAAGTCGATGCGTCCGGTTGGCGCGTCATCGCCCTCGTGCTGGCGGGCGGTTGGCTCGTTCTTCTCGGCCTGCTGCTGGTCCGAAAACTGGATGTGCGCTATGTGCTGACCACGGAGCGTCTGGTGCACGAGTTGGGAATTCTGACGCGTTACACTCACCGCATCGAATTGATCGATATCGATGACGTGAGTCTGCAACAGGGGATTCTCGACCGATTGCTGTCGGTCGGGACGATTGCCGTCCACTCGAGCGATCGGACGGACCCTGTCTTGGTTATGCCGGGAATCGATGCCGCTCCGCAGATCGCCGAGATGATCGACGATGCGCGCCGGGCGGAACGCATGCGTCGCGGGTTGTACGTCGAGTCGATTTGAGAACGCAGGCAACTACGTACGGCGAAATCGGTGACCGGCGGCGGTGCTGCGTTCTTCCGCGTTTCTCCGCGGCCGTTACTCGGCCTCGATGACCGATCCGCTCTACGCCCCCGTGGAACAACGCATCCCGACTGCCCACGGTTCAGGATCCTTGTCGTTGCGTACGTCGATCGAACGACCGAATGATCGATCGGGAATTCGCTGTGAAGGCAGCGAGCGTTGGATATAATTAGGGCGCATTTCAAGATTCCTCTCCCCTCCGGGGGCGTGCAGCTTAGGAGTGTTAGGCTTTGTCTCAAAACTGCACTGGCAGAGCCAGTGGCACACTAGATCAGCGGG
>CAZFWV010000038.1:20028-34637 GCA_964522605.1 uncultured Pirellulaceae bacterium | reverse complement strand
CGCTTGCCCCGACAAGAAACTCACCGTTAGCAGTGCAGAGGCCGCAGAGGCGCAGCGAGCCGCAGAGGGTGAGACCCGAGAAGTTTCCGCGTCGTGAGAACGGCGGATAACTTAGCGATCCTCATACCGGATCAAAACCATGATGCCGGGCCAATTGACTTCCATGCCATGGACCATCTGGCCGTCGTACCGCGGAGTCATCCCGGTCGTGAGCGCATTCTCGCCGAATTGCAACGGGTCGAGATCCGACAGCGTTACGCGATGATAATAGCAGGCGTAGCGAGGCCCCTCGACATCGAAGACCTTCTGACCGTTGATCAAGATGCCATTCATGTAGCCCGGACTCCAACTCGACCAGACCAACTGAGCCGCGACGGCTTTCCGCAAGTCACCCGCAACCTGGAACTTCTCGGATTTTTCTCCCGCGCGAGTCACCCACTTCGGGGGCACATCGTACGGTTTGCACAATTCGACAGAGACTCCTGGCCGCCGCAAATTGATCCCCTCCACCGCCGGAGTGAAATAGACCAACCCACTCGAATCGACGATTCGCGCGGCGAATTGCATCGGTTCGGACTGATCCGGAACCCAAGTTGTATCCCATGGGATCCGGTAGGGCTCCTCGGTGACCGAACCCAGATGATGCATCAATTGTCCCTTCAAAAAGTGATACTGCCACTGTCGATATTGGCCGTCGCCCTGCCAATTCACATCCTCATAAAGTCCCAGGAAATCCACCTGGCGGAGAGAACCGGTCGCGCTGTTGGCCTGGGCTTCGATCTCCACCGGGGCTTGTACGGTCGCCCCCGACCGCGGAGTGACGATCGCTCCCTCTGGATGCGGCTTTAGCTGCGGATCGTAATAGACGCGCAGATGGACACCGTAGATCAAGTTCTGCGGCCAGTCCCAGGGATGCTCGTCGCTGACGCGGAAAGCGAACGTGTTTCCACCGCCTTGCTGTAACCACGACAAGGGACAAGGAACGACGGGAAAACAGAAGTGCTGATAGTCCCATTGAGGCGCGGGAATCGTACTCGCCTCGGGAACCGAGATCCAATCCTGTCCATTCACCTGAATTTGTAGACCGCGAGTCCCTTCGTGACAAAGCAGCTTTTCGATGACGATTTCTGCCTTCGTCGCATGCTCCAAATCCACTTCATGGGCCCATTCGATCGGCCCGCCGTCGTAGCCCGCTCGTCCACCGACACGCAGCGATCCGCCGGCATCTCCGTCGTGATTGGTCCACGTATACTCGCGAAAAACATCACCCGGTCCCGGTTCGGCGTGGACAAGATGGCCTAGTATCGAAAGGACACTGAGAATCCCGATTCGATGCAGCAAGCCCAGAAGGGACTGTTGACGTCGCCTCACGGTTTCCGGTCTCCACTCTGCTGACGGTGAGTTTCCTGTGGATTCGTAACAACCTGCCCATAATGCTGTGCGCGGGGCTCCCGACCTATTCCTGCAAACACGTTCGATGAACCCTAGCAGCCTGTTGAAAAAGGGGACAGGCACCGTCGTTGAGGGTGTTTTCTTCGGATTTGATGGATATCGGCCCGGAGCCAGTCCCCTTTTTCAACAGGCTGTTAGGCTTTGTCTCAAAACTGCACTGGCAGAGCCAGTGGCACACAAAATCAGCGGGTGCCACTGGCTCTGCCAGTGCTGCGGAAAAGTTCTGAGACAAAGCCTGGTTCTACGAGAGGAGATCGCGTTCAGGATGGCTTTCGGCGGCGAAGTAACCACGGATTCGACGGAGGGGACGGATCGGCACGGACCGATCCGCGGGCATCCGTTTTCTCCGTCTGATCCGCGGTTTCTCTTTTCGATCTTTGGCTCAGTTCGACTCCAGCTGCGGCTCTTTCCCTTCGTACGCACGGTACAGATCCAGAATCGCGTCGCGCAGCGCCGTGGCGGAAGCATCATCAACGGTCTGCTTGCATTTCATTGCGGCGACCATCACGGCATGGGCGGCAGTCAGGTTCTTAATGTAGGCCTGCTGCGTCGCATCATCAGTCCCCGGCTTGATCCGCTGGGTCATGAAGTACTGGGCAATAATGTGCTGAATGTTCGTGGCGTGCGATTCTTTGGTGACAACCCAGCGCGCGAGCTGGTTGTGAGACAGTGCATCATCCTTCGTCGCCAGATCCTTGATGCTGGTGATAGCCTTCGCAATCGTTGTCTGATCTTCCAGCATCTCCTCAAATCGCCGCTGATCGGCATAGATCCCGCAGGGGACTTCACAGTGGGCAGCCAACTGCCGAACGGGACCGACTGCGATCACCGCCAGGGCCAAGAAAAACAGATGCATTCGTTTCATGGTCATTCTCCCTTAGTTGACGTTTCATGGGACGCACCGAGAATCCAGGATCCTCAGTTTCAGCCGCCAACCATACCAGGGGAGAAAGCAGTTGTCCAGGATTCCGGACCCGCTACCGCGTCGGCAATTGACCCTGAAAACCAGCCTCGCCGAACACCTCGCCTCCGATCGGATCCGTGATCTTCACACTGGCGATCTGGCTAAACGCAAGAATAATTTTTCGGGCCCCGACGGCATCCGGCGTCGCCCGTTCGAGCAACACCGCATCGGCGGTTCGGAGGAAGCCGCAAAACGGGATCTGTTCGGCAAAAGTCGTCACGACCACGCCTCGTTGCGGCAGCTTCGCCGGCCATTTTTGAAAGAGCTGGGCCCAAACGGCAGAATCGTTCACGTGCGTTCCTCCGGCAAAAGAAATTCGGATCTCTTGCCAAATGTAGCTCAAGCTGAAGACGGCCGAGCGTTCTATGCTAGACGCATCCACTGGACTGTTTCGGACAACTGCTTGAGCGACACCGTAGGATTCCAACGATGAAGCGGCCCCTGTTGAAGACCCTATTTTTCGGCACATTCGTTTTGACTCTCCCCTTCGCAGAAGGAAGCGGTTCTGCAAAGGAACCGGGCTGGACGAACCAGGTCATCGCGGTGGGGCCGTTGCGTGAAGAGATCGAATCGCTGCCGATCGAGAAGCGTCCGTATCGGCCGCTGCACTTCTATGGAAACACGGTGCGACGGCGCCATTACCGAGGCCGCGCACGCCCCACGGTCTCCGATCTGCGACATACGCTTCGCGGCCTTGCATCAGCACGCTGAATTGGCGAATGTGCGACCTCTGAGAGCGGCAGCGACGTCCGGCACCGATGAGGATCACGATCTTTCGATCGCGACGGATCAAGCGGTCGATCACGCATCGGGAATTCGCTTCCCTTCGCGTCGATCATTTTCCGCATCGAAGTAGCTGGCCAAAAGAGGTAACAGGTCAGCGAATCGATCCGATTGCGGAACCGCCGCAGTACCGGCCTCGTACGCGCCGGTCATCAGAGCAACCACCAAATCGTTGGTCGTAAAATCACCGTCGCAATTCCAATCGCCCTCGGCCCAACCCGAGTTGCCAGGCAAAGCGTCTTCATATTCACCCGCCTGAAGAACTTGCACTAAATCACTCGTATTGAACTGGCCGTCGACATTCGCGTCACCGGCGGTTGTCTGCAACAGCGTATTGATCAGGTAGGCACGGTCGCCCTCGTCAAGCGTACCGTCGGCGTTCAGGTCAAAGCGCAGATCGCCCTGGTGGAAACCCAAACAGAAACGATCGATGTCGACTGCATCGAGAACACCGTCTGCATTGAAGTCCGCTGCCGCCTGAGCCGGTCGGGAAAGCGGCAGGTCCGACTCCCAACTTCCCGGTCGATTTCCGAAAGCAGTCGGCGACGTTCGCTGCAACGACAAGCCCGCTCCGTCGGTGCCGAATGGCCAGGGCGATTGATCATCGAAGAAGACCTCGTCTTCGATCAGCCCCGCAATCATGACCGGTTCTTGGTCGGTCCATCGTTCCGACCTCAACAACTGCAACAACCCCTGATCGTCGCTAACCTTTCCATTGAAGGGGCCAAGCAAGACTTGATCGGCAGACAGCAGTGGGTAATTCGCGCGAAACGCCGCTACGAGAGC
The DNA here is from genome assembly GCA_964522605.1 of uncultured Pirellulaceae bacterium. GTDB lineage: Bacteria > Planctomycetota > Planctomycetia > Pirellulales > Pirellulaceae > CAVZLD01. The sequence continues at coordinate 30,652 of CAZFWV010000038.1, read as the reverse complement.
CTCATTGCCGGGATCCGTTGGGTCGAACGAGACCAGCAGTACACGCGCCCCGGATTTCAGTTGGAAACCCGCCGGAAAATCGTATGTCACATCGCCACGTAGTTGCCAGCCGGTTAGATCGAGCGGCTTGCGTAATGGATTCTCCACCGCAATGAATTCCAGATCGTCTCGACTTACGGTCGGATAGATCGCCACTGCACTCGGAAGCGGATTGCTCGGATGATAATGCACTTCACTGATGCGCACGGGCCCCACTCGCGGCGTCGCATTGGCTGCGCCGAGTGTCACACTCGATGTGGGAGCCAACCGACCCACCCCGTGGGGAACGCGACTGAAGGATTCACCCGAACGTGCTGGCCCAAAGTGCACATCATCTACAAAAGAAACAAGGCGGCCCGACGGATCCGCCGTGACGAGCCACACATCGTCTCCCCGTGTTCCACTCAACCCAAAATGATTGGGAGCGGGATCGTCCGGTGTTGGATTGAAATCATGTTCATCAAAAACCAGGTAACCATTCGCGGGAATCACGGTCCCGGCAGGGATCGGATACTTCAACTGGCTAATCGAATCGGTTAGGTACCAGCCGTCTAGCGAGATCGGTTGGTCGGTTTGATTCCAGAGTTCGATTGCGTCCGTTTGTGGAGCGATGGGGCTCGACACGACCTCGTTGATCACTACACCAGGGCGACTGTCGGCGATTGCTCCCGGTGATCCTCCCCAGCGCACACTGCCCTGCCAGAACGCTGGCTTGGCGAGCTGATCCACCGGAGTTCCGGTCGGATCCATCAATTCGAGACTGGCACCCGCTCCATCGGCTGCGACTGGCCAGGGATCCGCATCCGAGTAGCTGAAATCGATGATCGTCGCGCCCAACGCATCTTCGATTCGAATCCGCTCGCCACTATTGCGCAAGTTCCCCGAGTACTCACCGGCGATCGTGATCTCTGTTCCGTAACGTGCCTGAAAAGCCTCTCGATTCGCGACCACGACAAGACGACGGTTCGGGGCGAGAGAGGTGACTGCCGAGTCAGCAAATTCAAAGACCTCCGACGGACCCTCCGTAATTCGCACGCCGGTCAGATCCAGAGTCTGAAGATCCGAAACGTTCCACAGCTCGAGGAACTCGAAGTCGTCGCTTTCCCAACCGGGATTCAACGCCGACTCGTCAGCCGTTGGGTCCGGGGGATGGTACATCAGCTCGCTGACGCGCAGAAAGTCCACCAAGGGCCGTTCTGCGATCGTACTCCGTACGAGGATTTCGTCCGCTCCCACCGGGCGCCCTTGATAATCGAAGGCTTGCAGTTGCAGCCGGTTCTGACCAGCCTGCAAGGGCAACTCGATTTGCCACCGGTCTTGTGCAGTCCACACGAGGTCAATTGGTCGGTCGGAACCCACGAGTTGGACACTGTGGATATCGATCCAACCTTGCCCGCTCAACAGAACGGAAGCCGCATCGACGGTCATGGATTCGCCGCCATTCGTGGTAATCTCGAACGTCACGGATGGTGCGACGCGTGCCAGTTCGGCGATGACGAATTCTGAACGATCCGCGATGTACTCTTGGAAGAATGTTGCGAGTTCAAGGTCCGTGACTTGCGAATAATGCTCGGCCCACGGGCCCAGATAGGCCGCGTTGTATGTGGTCTGAACGATATCGAGCAGGTGTTTGTAGAACAATCGGCGATTCGCCGGCAATGCGATCACCTTGCGCAAGTTGGGCTCCTGCCCGACGGATGGCCCGAGTAGCGGCGAGGATGGACTGTAATAAAAGCCGTGATCCACATCCCAGGGAAATGCCAGGACTTTTTCGTCCGTTGGACGCACATAGAGATCCAGGTTGTGCGGCAACCCCATGTTGTACACGTCGGCGATGCCGGTTAGGGAATGCAGCGCAAACAGGCGCATCCATTGATCCACATCGATCACTTGCTGAGTCGCAGCATCCAGCGCACTGCCTGTCAGAGAGAAGGCCTTTCCGAGTGCGATAATTGGGTCGAAATCGTCTCGAGGCCGATTGTTTTCCAGAATGAAATTGTGGCGATACGCCTCCTTGTCATCTCCCAGATCGGAGATGTCCGTGGCCAGCACCGAGTTGGGCGCGACCTTCGGTGCTTCGGGGCTTCCATCAATCGTCCGCGTCGAATGGTAGATCAGCTCGTATTTGTATAACGAGCCGTCCCCCCCATCTTCGAACTGAGAATCGAGGAACACATCGCTGTAACGGGCCATCTTCAGCTGAGCGAGTCCGGTGTTGTCCGGTCGCGGAGCATCGATATAAACGACGTCATCGTACATGGCGGCGATTCCGCCGGCGTGGTGTGCTACCTGATAGATCAACAGTTCATGTGCACTCGCCCCTGGTCGTCCACTGACTCCGCCGCCTCCCGTACCGCTGGACAGAACGACGCCGCGGTCGAGCGCAATCCCGGAATGCACTCCGCGAAAAAGCTGTTCCGCAGGAAACTCAATGTTAAAGCCGGCCAACCCACCCTGTCGCCCATAGCCGCTGGCCCGCAGCCGAACTCCGACGTCATAAAACACTTCTTTGTCGTTATAGATGACGGTCGCCGCTAGACGTCCATTACTCATCACGTTTTCGTTGGCATGCAACCACTGCACGTCATCCGCCGTCATGATCAGGCGCAGCGTGTGCACGCCACCGGCATCCAGCGGTGTTGATTGAACGCGGTACAGGGCACGTGAGTCGGCACCGGCGGCGGGACTGCTGCTGCGGGCGCCTCGCCCGTCCGTACCTTCCACATAGAAATGCACCGTCGTGCCAGCCGCCTGCCGGGGAATCGTCGCGGCGAATCGTCCGTCCGACTGCCGCAGCATCGGCATTGTTTGAAAAGGTTGGCCATCGGCGGAATAGTACAACCGCAGCAACTGCACACCGTCGGGATCTTCCGCCATCACCGAGACGGTCACCGGCTGAGTCGCATCGGGCGACAAGGGCGCGTGACGCAACCCGGTATAAGTCGGGCCCAGATTCGCCTGCCAAACACTGTTGATCGCTCCGGGAGTTCCCCCACGGTTGCTGGTCGGTAAGATCGTCGTTTGGGCGGCACGGCTGAAGTACAGCCTGGTGTTCAATTGGGGCGATCCATGAATCCACTTTGCGCGGAAAGAAACCTCGTATACTTGCCCCTCAGTGATTCGCGATCCGCTGGCAAACGTCGTTTCCGCGTGATTGTGCATGTGCTCCGTTGGGCCCGTCGCCACAAGTCGCAGCACATGATTACTTGGATCCGACGGATCGATCGTGATTTCACTCTGATTGTGATTGCCGATGATTCGCCATGCATCCGGGATTGCGCCGAGAGAATCACTTTCGAACGAGCCGTTTTGCAGACGATCGATCGCGGCACCATCCGGATCTTCGACAACCTTCAAGTCGTCGAGCAGGATGACACCTTCATCCAACAGGCCCAAAATAAATTCATGGAAGTAATTCGGAACGGCCAATCCAACCGGTTCACTGGCCTGCGCTCGGTACTGAAACGTTTGCCAAGGCACCTCTGCAGCGACGCTCGCCGCCCAGACGTCCGGGCGCTGGTTGTCGGCATTCGGGCTGCGGAGTTCCAGACTGGCGCCACCTCCATCGGCCGCTGATGGCCACCCCAAGCCATCGGCATACTGCACGACGTCCGCAAGATTATGACGCGAATCGAGCAATTCGATTCGATCACTCCGATTACTTAGCGAGCGTGAATAGTCTCCGATGATCTGGGACGCAATCTCGGGGTACAGTTCGACGAGTGCCGTACGATCCGCCGCAACGACGAGATACTGTCCCGGTCCAATCCGAGTGCCGTCCGTGAACGCGTATTCGATTCCGCCCGTAAGCTGCCAATTCGTCAGATCGATCGCTTCATGACTGCGGTTATACAGCTCAATCCATTCCAGATTTTCCCGCTCTCGGTACGGATGTCCCGGAATTGGCGGTGCCGACTGCTTGCCCACGACGATTTCCGCGCCGAACACGACGTCGCTGTTCGTCTCGGAACGCAAATGCAGTTCAGCGGACAGCACATTCACGCCCACCTGCAACCGTTCGAGTGGAATCTCGATCGGTCCGACGCGCTCCGCGTTGTTCACATTTATCGAAGGACGAGTCCGCGCGTCAATCGGACCCTCGGGCATGTTGAAGCGGAACAGCTCCTGACCATTCAGATAGAAGACTGCACCCGTGTCGATCATGTGGCTGAGCTCTACGCGATCGATTTGGTCGTACAGGTCAGCCGAAATATCGAACTCGGTCTGGAAGTAATAGGTCAAAAACCGTGGATTGTTTTGGCTCGGTGGAAGGAACTGCGTGTTGATCGGTATGCCCAGATCGGCCGTGTCGTAACCCAGCAGTCCTTGACCCAATTTCCACTGCTGACCGTCCACCGGGTAGACCTGCTGAGCCCAATCGGACGGCAGCGAAGCACCGGTCGCGTTGTATCGCCAATGGCTCCACGTCATCGGAACGAGTGCACTCCGCTCGTACGTGGCCGGCCGATCCGGAACCGCCAGTTCGGGCATCGGATGATACATGATCTCGTTGATGACGATCTGGTCGTGAAGCGTTACCTGATTGGGAGCGCTCGGTGTGAGGCGGTCAACCGCATACCAACTTCCTAGACCATCCGGCACGCGTCCCTGAACGCTCTGCTCGATTCGAGCTGCATCAATCAGCCGATTCTGATTCGTGTCGACGAGAAAATAGCGGTCGCCGTCCGTTCGCGACTGGCCGGGAAACACATCGTTGAACACCGTAAACGCACCGGCGGGCAACACGGTTGCGGGCAGGTCCATGCGTCGCGACGTATCCCCTTCCAGCCACAGTTCCAAGCCCGCAAGATCTACGGCCTGACGCCCATAATTGTAGAGTTCAACGGCTGCCCAGGGCGCTTCGACGTCGGCAACTTCGTTGATCGCCACCGTGACTTCTCGTGCCGTGGGATCTTGAGGCGTTTCGGTTGCAGCAAGTTCCAGCGCGAAGGCCATATCCACGTCGTTTGCCTGCGCTTGGTGCACTTCCACGCCAATCACATTCCGCCCCGCAACCAGCGAGCTAGATGAAATCGCCTGCCAGTCACTCAAGCTTGGTTCGGCAATGACGGTTGCGGCCGGTGTCACCGCACTGATAGCGCCGGCGGGCATGTTCTGGCGGAGAACTTCAACTCCGTTGAGGTAAACAACAGCTCCATCATCCAGAAAACTCCGCAACTGCAACTCCGTCCGATTCGGGTCCCCCGCAAACTCGAACGATCGGCGAAAGTAGTACGTTGTCGGACCGCTTGGCAACTCGGTGACAAGCGGAGATTCCAGCCGCCGAATCGAAATCTGGTCAATCAGCAGCGACGCATCCACCAAGGAATCAGAGAGTGTTTGTTGAAACGTCAACTCCATGGATGAAGCGGTTGCAGTAAAACGATGAGTGCGACGGTGGTACGGACTGCCATTGCCTACGGCGCCCAACGATTCTTCGTGCAGAAGCAGTTCATCGAGCCAGACCCGCAATGGAACAGATGCGCCCGCGGCTTGCGCATTGACCGAGTACTGGAGTTCGTATCGTGCTCCAAACTCGAGCCCCGAAATCGTCTGTTGCAGCGATCCGGATTTTTCCAGAAAGGCAACCAGTTGGCCATCGGGGATGGTGCCGTTGTCCTGGAACGGGCCGCTCGCGTCATTCAGTCCGAAGCGACCGCCAGGACCCGGTTCGTACGTCCAACCCGCAACCGCACGGGATCCCCGATAGCCGGGCGCTGGCGGCGCATCGCCCGCGGCTTCGAAGCTGGGATTCTGCACGACCACCTGGTCGGCATTCCGCTCAATCAGCGTCACGGCGTCGAGCAACAGAGAGTGATCGCCGGCTCCACCCACGTTACGAATCGTCAGCTGCCCCGTGGATACGGCGGGTGTGAACGGAATGCTGAGGAAATGATAGGCATTCGAACCACCGACCGGAGTGACGGGTGTTGCCGGGACCAATTGTTGGCCGGCATACGACACGGCCAGTACGGGATTTGCGCCGCAACAACTGCGCGCATTGAAGGACAACTGCAACCAGTACTGCTGCGCAAGATCCAAACCGCGCACGGTTTGAGACAGCGACCCCGGTCCCTGAATGAAGGCAATTTGCTGTCCGTCCGGAATCGAACCGTTGTCGGCGAAGGGAGCCGCTCCGCCGCTGGCTGGATTGACTCCCGTCCCTCCGCTCACGAACCAGCCTGAAACGCCTCCATAGCCAACTCCCGTGTTCGTGCCCTCTTCGAAACTCGGATTCTCCAACAGGATCGAACCACCCGCAGAGACTTCTGTGAAGTCGGGCGGTGGAATCGTATCGAAGCGGCCCGCATAAAAGGTCGCCTGAGCCTGATTCCACGTTGAGTCGTCAAACGCCGGATCGCGCCACACCGTCCCCAGATCGGCGCCGGATGCCTCATATCGCCAGGATGCATCGAGCGGCACGAATGTCGAATCGATCGGAGTCAGATCGACAACTGGAAAATTCTCGCGGCCTGGCGTACCGCCTAGCTCCGGACTGCTGGTCCAGCCGCCGGGATCTCCGCTGCCACTCTGCGGATCTCGCTTGGACAACGTCGCGCCGGAGCCGTCCGGGCCGATCGGCCAACGACCGTGGTCCTGATATTCGAGTTGGTCCATCACCCGATCGTTGCGGTTGAGTAACCGCACGGCATCACCGCCGTTGTTCAGCTTTCCCAAGAATGGACCAAACACCACGGCGTCTGGTTCTTGTGCGGTAATCGCTGCAGGGTCTTTGGCCACGACAAGATAGCCACCGGCACGCATCGTGGTCCCTTCGGGGAATCGAAACGATACGCCTCCCTCGAGAGTCCATCCCGAGAGATCCATATTGACGGCCATCTGATTATGAAGCTCGATCCACTCGCGCGTGTCGTCCTCACCGACCGGGTTATACATCAACTCGTTGAAGACGACGGTGCTGTCCAGGACAAGGCGGTCTTCCAGTCGCTCGATCGCATGCGATCCAGGACGACGCAATACCGGACGAACTCGCTTGCGACGAGACTTCATGACCGTGGTGCGATGACCTCCCCCGATGTGGTGTCCACAGCGACCTTCATATTATGCGGAAGGTCTGCCGCGTGCCAATCTTTTCGCACATCTCGCCGAAGATGTGCGTCGCTGTGGGTGTGCAGCAGAACAGACGTAGTACAGCGGGATCCTCTCCTCTCGACTGTCTATTGAAGCTGCGCAGTGGGGGTGCATCTCAACCCGACGCACCAGGTTAGAAGTCGCACATGTCATCAGTTCGTAGCCGAATTCGTGAGAATTCGGAGGCTTTGTCGGTGGGCCGTCGTGCACGAGACGTCCGAATTCTCACGAATTCGGCTACGTGCAACTTCAGGACTCCTGCCTTCGGATGCGCAACTCAGAGAAAAAGGTGCGCTCAGAAAGCAATCAAGCCCGGGGATCATCTCCTCGGGCTTGACTGCAGTTGTTCGTTTCAGAGCAACTGCGGAAGCGGCATCGCAATCGGCGATAGATCACGGCTTCCGCGGTCGGCAGCGCGCGAGTCCCAGCAGGCCGATGAGGCCAAGTAGCGCGGTCGAGGGCTCGGGGACGAGCGTAATCGCCACGTTGTCCACCAGCAGCGTGGTATCCGTTCCTTCGACCAACGGACGTGTCTGCACTTTGAGCGTGAGCGATTCCGCAGATGCCAGAAAAGCAAGGTCGCCCGGCTCGAAACTGTACCAGGGGTTGTTCCCACCGACGGCCGGCACGCCACCACCCGGAAACAAGCCTTCGGAATTGGCCACAATCTTGCCGTCGACCAGGATCTCTGCAACCGGAGTCGGAACCGGGTCGCCACAGCAGTTCCTGGCGTTGAAGTCCATCGTCAACTGGTAGGGCTGTCCGACGATCAATCCAGTCACGGTCTGCTCGATGGAAGAGATGCCCTGCAAAAAGGCGACCGATGTCGTATTGTCCCCGTTATCGCGGAACGGAGCATCCGTGGGTGCGCCGGGCACCACGGGGTTGATCCCGGCTCCCCCAACCGTCGTCCAACCAGAAATCGTGGTCGGATTGGCGCCGCTTCCGACGTATCCCGGCCAAGTGACGAAGAGTTCGGTATCCGTTTCGAAGTCACCATTGACCACCAGATTCTGTGCAAACCCCGGCGTTGTCAACACGGCTGCAAAGAGCACCATCATCGCCGCAACGAGCCATCCCACAGTAACTCTTTTCATTGCATCGCACCTCTCAAAACAACAGCGATCGATTCACGTCGCGAAATAAAAAAGAGACGTCTTCCCCAACCGTTGGCACATGAGAAATCTTCAACGGTTCTGGAAAACGTCTCCTTGATGAAAACCGCTTCAAGCGTATTACGCAAAGCAGAAGTCCAATGATTAGACCAACCCCACTCTCACTGACGTATCCGGTTCCTCGGTATCGTAAAACATGCCTTCTAGGCTACTTGTCTGACCGGCACGCGGCAACCATCTTTTCGCAGGCGTTCAGAACATTGAACAAGAAGGAACAGTCCCGCGATCAGCAGCAGAATTCCACCGGTCGGTTCCGGCACAGCGGCGGTGGCCGGCCCCTGTTCATAGCCGCCGTCGGTAAGCGCGACAACGAGATCGCTCGTGCCGAATCGTCCGTTCCCGTCCCAGTCGCCTTCGGACCATACGGCATCGACATTCTGCTCGTATTTCCCGGCGGTCAAGACTTGTACGAGATCTGTCGTGTTGAACAGACCATCGACGTTGGCATCACCAATCCAGGTGCCTTTCAAATTTTTTGCCCAATAATTGACATCCTGACCATCGATCGCGCCGTCGTTATTCACGTCGTAACTTGGCGGGCCCGTCCCGATCGCACTTGCCGCGGTTAACAGATCGATGTCCTGCACGTCGAGGATTAGATCATTGTTCAGATCACCCGGGATCGCTTCCGTCTTTGTACGGATACTCACATTGTCAATCAGGAACGTTGCGTCACCACCGGCGAAGGGCCGCGAGCGAATATCAAGTTGGACGAATTCATCCGGGGCCTCGAAGGTCATCTCGAAATGATACCAGTCTTTCTCGCCGCCGACCGGCGTTACAGCCCCATCTTCGAACTGTTCCCCGGGGAAATCCTCAATCCATTCCAGATCGAGTTGCAGCTCAGGCATGGGAATCTCGTTCGGTTGTCCGGCACCGGGCGAGCAGCAATTGCGCGCGTTGAAATCCAAGCTTAAGACATACTCCTCTCCTTCCGTGAGCCCCGACACGATTTGACTAACCCCAGCATCTCCCTGCAGGAAGAGAATGCCGGTGCGGTTGTTTCCGTTATCATTGAAAGGTCGGAGCGCCACGTCGTCGTAGATGTAACCAGGCCATCGGACAAATTCCTCGACATCCGCCTCGAAGTCTCCGTTGACGATTAGATTCTCACCGCCGCTCTGGGAAACCAGGGCAACGTTATCCAGCAGCAGCGTCGTATCGCCTCCCGAGACGGGCCTTGCGGCCAATCGCAGCGTAATCGAATCGTCCTGCGCGACAAAAGAGAGTTCCCCCGTTTCGACACTCCACCACGGATTCAGATCGCCAACCGGCTCGACTCCACCATCCACGAAACCGAAGTCATCCGAGGTTGCGACGACGGAACCATCGATCAACACTTCTGCGAATGGAAGGGGAAGAGGTGCGCCCTCGGCAGCGCAACAGTTTCTCGCATTGAAGTCCATCGTCAGGTCGTATTGCTGACCAATCACCAAGCCGCGGACGACCTGCTCGATATACGTGTTCCCCTGCAAGAAAGCGATGTACGTATCATTGTCACCGTTGTCGCGAAATGGCCCCGGGTTCGCAATGTAATCGGGGTTCGTTTCATCCTCAACGTTCACCGGATTGATGCCGTGCTGAGGCCCTCCAATCCATCCGGCAATATGAGACGGATTGGTCACATCGGGGGCCACGGTCGGGTTAATCCCCCGTCCTCCGCTCCCCATCCAGCCGGTCACCTCGCTCGGATTTTCCCCACCCACGTACCCGGGATAGGCAACCCACAAATCGAGGTCAGCTTCGAAATCTCCATTCACGACAAACTCATCCGCCAGGACGGGAGCCGCGAAAGATACGCACAGCAGCGCGGTGCCCAACACCGCACGTCGGACCCTTACTCGAAACGAGGCCGTCATGATGAATTCCTCCGGATCTTGTAGCCAGTCGACACGCAATTCAACCGCCGGATCGCTGCAGGGAACGACTTGTGCGCATGCTGCTTCGCACGCCTCGACCGCATTCTCTGCACCGGGTAGCTTAAGGGGCCCAACGTCCGTTTTCAAGAAAAAACCGCGCATTGAGAGATCGAGCCATCGCGGGCTGTACCCGGCCCATCGACGCGCATCAACCGACCGCCACCGATCCACCCGTTTCTTGGGCGCGTTGAGCCAACGGGGAGGGCGACGGGAGGGCGGACACGGAATCGCTCAGAGACAACTTCCTCGTTTAACCGCGCGGGCATCGCCCCGCGCGTAGGGAGGAATCGTCCGCGCGCGGCCCGCTGGGCACGCGGTTAAACGAGAGGACCGAAAGGCCGACAACAACTTCCTCGTTTAACCGCGCGGGCATCGCCCCGCGCGTAGGGAGGAATCGTC
>CAZFWV010000038.1:0-19928 GCA_964522605.1 uncultured Pirellulaceae bacterium | reverse complement strand
CGCGCGCGGCCCGTTGGGCACGCGGTTAAACGAAAGGGGCGAGAGAATCGAACAACGTGTATTCCGGCTAGAGCGAAAGCTGTCCCTCAACATCGAGGACCACAACGGTAGCGATCTTGTCGGGCATGGTATCCGGCAACTGCAATCGGACGGTGGAGCGATCGGCTTCCATGGACAAAGGCGTCTGCTGATCGTCGCTCAGCAAGAATGCCTTGGCCGGCCGACCGCGGAGTCCGGAAATCGTCAGTTTGCCTTCGGCGGGCCAATCGAACACGTGCAGGTACAACCGTGTTTTGCCGTCCTCCAACGACTTACGCGTACACCGGCCCCAGGGCGTTTCAGGCAGCGGGTTCGCCTGCGTTGCGTAGATCGACTCCCCGTTGATCTTCATCCATCGCCCGATGCCGGCCAACCGTTCGACACTCGGCTCCGGAATTCGTCCCTCGGCGGTCGGTCCGACGTTCAGAAGGTAGTTTCCTCCCTTACTGGCGATGTCAATCAGGTTACGAACCAGGGTCTCGGTACTCTTCCAATTGTCATCGTCCTTCCTGAATCCCCACGTATCATTCATCGTCATGCAGGATTCCCAATCCACTCCGAGCGGAAAACCCGTCGCGGGAATCTGTTGTTCGGGCGTTCCAAAGTCTCCGACGTATTCCTGGTCCCCCCGATTCATGCCCTCCATGCCTTTCCGACCCTTCCCCACTCGATTGTTGATAATCAATTCGGGTTTCAACCGCCGAAGAAACGCATACAGATCACGACCGTCATTCTCGGTCCACCAATCCGGCCATTCGCCGTCGAACCACAACACCTCCGGGTCGCACGAATCCAACAGTTCCTTCAACTGCTGCTTCATGAACTGAACGTACTCCTGCTTTCGCTCCGTCTTGATGCGTGTTGGATTGTAACGCTGATCGTTTGCCGGAAGCTGCGACGGATGATGCCAGTCCATGATGGAATGGTAGACGCAGAAACGGATTCCCTCGGCGCGACAGGCTTCGGCCAGCGGTTTCAGCAGATCGCGTCCGTAGGGAGTACTGTCCACGACGTCCCAGTCGGTTGCTGCGGTATCGAACAAGCAGAATCCGTCGTGGTGCTTACTCGTAATCACGATGTATTTCACACCGGCATCGCGCGCGATCTGAGCCCACTGGCGTGGATCGTACTGCACAGGATTGAACTGAGCTGCGAGTTTTTCATATTCCGGCACGGGGATATTCGCAGAATCCATGATCCATTCGCCAATGCCTCCGACCGGCTTTCCATCCCAGAATCCGGCGGGAATCGCGTAGAGCCCCCAGTGGATGAACATGCCGAAGCGGGCTTCGCGCCACCATTTCATGCGCGCGTCACGTTCTTGCACCGTTTCTTGGGGTAGTGGAACCAGCCCGTCTTCGGCCGCGCGGACCGCAGGAAGAGACCACGACAACATCACGACCAGGAGAACAGCGGGAGACCAAGAAGTAAAACGTTGGTTCAGCGACATCAGTTGATCCTCCTATCGGTGAAGGCAGCGGACAGGTGCGGAAGCCATTGTGGCAGAACCGACCAGACTCAGCCAGTGACCGGTCAATTCCGACGCGACTGACTCCTGGGCTTGGTTTTCCAAATGTAGGCCGACTTGTCTCGAGTCGGCGAACATGCCGGAATTGCCGACTTGAGACAAGTTGGCCTACAGTCTTGAGACCGAGCGTAGCGTAGCTGATCCCTGTGCTTCGCTCTAGAATGGAGACTTTTGCTCCGGCAACAGAGAAGCAGGGATCGCGTTCCGATGTGTCCAACCGAAATCGTCAGAGGTCCGCGACCGCAGAAGCGATCTTCGGTTGCCGATGCTCAACTTCCGGGGCGCCTGGCCGGACTATCGGTATGGCAGCAAGTACTGTTCCTGGCGGTGTGGCCCTTTCTGGAGCAGTTGCTGGGGTTTTGCGTCGGCTTCGTCGACACCGCGATCGCCGGACGATTGAGTGTTGCGGCGACGGAGGCCATCGCGGTGGCCGCGTACATCGGCTGGCTGTTGGTTTTGCTGTTCGGTGCCGTGGGGATCGGCGCGGGGGCACTTGTCGCACGCGCCATTGGCGGTCGCCATCGCCAACTGGCGCATGCCGTTTTGGGTCAGGCACTGACTGCAGCCTTCCTTGTCGGAATCGTCCTCGCGCTTCTGATCTATGCCTTGGCAAGCCCGTTCGTTCGCCTGCTGAATCTTACGGATTCGGCGTTAGCGATGGGGACGGTTTACCTGCAAATCCTGGCCCTGGCGGTACCCGCTCACGGCCTGCTTTATGTGGGCGCGGCATGCCTGCGCGCTTCCGGTGACACACGAACTCCGTTCTGGATCCTGGGACTGGTAAACGCCGCGAACGTGGTCCTCAGCCTGACGCTCGTGTTTGGTCCCCCGCCACTCGGTGGTCGAGGCGTTGCGGGCATTGCGATCGGAACCGCAGTCGCCTGGATTCTCGGTGCTGTTTGCACCGTACTGGCTCTTCTTTCCGGCAAATCTCCGATTCGTCTGCGGTGGTTTCGACTTCGCCCCCACCGCGCGACTCTGAAACGAATCCTACGGATCAGTTCTCCACAATTCATCGACTCTCTCGCAACCTGGACCGGCAACTTCATTGTGGCATCCTTCGTGGGTTACCTTGGACAGACCGTGCAACCGGGAGCGTTGGGGGCACATGTGATTGTGATTCGCATCGAAGCAATCAGCTATCTACCTGGTTGGGCACTCGCCGTTGCCGCATCCACGTTGACCGGGCAATATCTGGGTCTAGGCGACCCCGCGCGAGCTCGACAGGCGACCCATTATTGCTGGCTGCTGGCCGCGGTCGTGATGGGCAGCCTGGGGCTACTGTTTCTCTTGTTCCCCGAAACGCTGGTTCGGCTGATCACAAGTGAACCAAGATTGCTGGAGATCACGCCCGACTTGCTCAGGATTTGCGGCCCCGCCCAGATCTTCCTGGGAACGGCCATGGTTTACGATCAGGCGATTCGCGGTGCCGGTGACACGCGTCCCGCGATGTTGATCGTCACCGCTTCGACATTCCTCTTACGCGTTCCGGCCGCGTACCTGATCGGTGTTCTCCTCTGGGGTGAAGTTGCCGGAATCTGGTTGGCGATTTGCGGAGAGATCGCGATTCGGGCCGTCGTGCTCGCCGCCTACTACACCAGCGGTCGCTGGAGTCGCGTCGTCGTCTGACGGATTTTTCAAAGTTGCAGCGCTGGTTGTCGCCGATTCGTGGCGCGACCTATATTGCCCGCCGGTTGGTGGCCACGTGCGGGATGGAGATCCCTTGTCGCCAACCGATCGGGGACATGGCACAAGTCATTGCCCAGGGAAGGTCCCTGGATCCCCATCCGCCAACCAGGCATTCACGGAGGTCGATTCGATGTCTTCAGTCCATGTGACCGTGCAAGATTCCCATCAGTGTCTGTACGCAATGATCGACGAAGATCTGACGCATGCGATCATCGGATCGCTCAGCGCCGACCCAGAAACCATCTCCGAGCTGCAGGCCGCCTCGACACGGTTTGTGCATCCGGACCTGGCTAACCGGTTGTTCTCGGATTGGGCTGTCTGCGACCAGCCACCTCAGGACGCGGAACCGTTCTGTGTGATCGATCTTCCGGCGCGACTGTTGGCTACAAGTTGGCAGCACGACTTGGACGACGGAATCTCAGCCACTCCGTATGTGGATGCCCGCGGTCCATCGGAACGCTGGTACCCGTACCACCTGAGTGACTGCTGGTTGCTGACAAACGATCTTCGTTACTGGCCAACTCTTTCCGGCCAGCGCCATCAGCAACGAATGAATGAGCCGCGAATCGATTTGCGGCACATCCTATACGGCACGCCCCTGATGGAATTCCTCGTCGATCAGTGCCAAGCGGCCACCGTCACTGCGGACCCTCCTCTTTCGCAAGACGACACGCAGCAGATGCTGGAAGATCAGTTTTGCCCCACGAATCCCGTTTACCGCGTGGCGCGCGACCTTCACGCTCGCTGGTTAACCCTTCCACAACCGTTGCTCCAAGGACGATCAGTACGCGACGAAATGTTGGTCGAGCGTTCGCACATTGCGCGCGATATCGACCATCGGTCGCATCAATGGGTGGGAATGAAACAGTGCCCGCCGGGCCTGAGTGAACAAGATTCAGCCTACCGTTGGGGCGGATTGGGTACGCATGAGATCATTGTTTATTACGATCTGGTTCGCTTCCTGCTTTACCACTGCCTCCATCGATTCGTGCAAGCCACCGCGGGGGAACCGGTTTCCACGGAGTGGCTGGAAGAGATGCGAGACGGCTGGCTGAACCAGCCCGACCCGGATCATACAGGCCGGATGTCGCCGCGCGAAATTATCGAACGAGAACGCCGCCGACTGCCACTCGTTGAGGAGCCGGGCGAGGCAATTGACTGCGATTGCCCGCTCTGCCGCATGATGCTCGACTCGGATGCGGGGCCCGCGTTCACCTACCTGGGGGGATTTCATCTTGACGACGATTTCGCATTCTCGTTCTGCAGAACGGAAGCGGACTGGCAACAAGGTACTGGAGAAAGTCCCTTTGACGACGCGTTGAGTTGGGACGGCGATTGGAACGAAAACCACCGAGGTCACCAGCCCTCCGCCGGAATCGTCATGTCCGGCTTTCGCGACGGCAACCCCCAAGCCGACCCAACCTACTCGCCGGTTTGGGAATCCGCATTCGTGAATCCCGAGATTGTCGCCGAACCCCCCGCCACCCGATTGTTCGGGATCGGAACGTACCTGGCTGAAATCATCTCGAACTTGCGGCACCAGCCGAATTCACAGGTTCAGATCGACGCGTTGAATCAACAGTTCGACAACCTCTGTCAGGCAAACCGGAACCGCCAGGACGAACTTCTGCAGCCGGTGGTTGATCGATTCTGCGGACAATTGCAGGAGGTTGCCGAAACATGGGGTGACTTGACGCCCAAGTGCTTCGCCCTGCAAGAAACGCTCCGACTTTGGTTTGGCGAAGGAGATCCACTTGCCGATTCGATCGATCAGTTTCCCAGCGACTGGACGTAAAACGCACCTCTTTGCGTAAAGCACTCGGAGATCTGCGCCGAGCACTGTGCCGAGTTGAGATACGCCTTTAGCCTGCACGCACTGCGGCAGCCAGGCAGCAGAGAATTCACTCTCCCTCTGGAAATCGTGCAGTGGTTTAGTTGTTGGTTCGGATGAAGTTACTTCACCCTCCCGCTCGCGGGAGGGTCGGACGCGCAGCGGCCGGGGAGGGTGTTTCCTGGACGAGCCAAACGCGCCGATTGCGTTGTGCACTCCGCCCTCTCCGGGCCTGCGGCCCGACTCTCTCAGAGGGAGATTCGTGCGGCTTTTCAATTGCTGGCTCGGGTGAAGTTAAAACACCCTCTCCGTGCTGATTCGTTTAACCCGCAGCCAGAATCCGCAAGAGGCTCGCATGTAGTCAGGCGGCTCTTTTGCCGCCGACCCATCATGGATTTTCAGTTCGTTTTTGATAGACTCAGGAGTCGCCTGTCGGAAATACCGCATCCTTCTTGCCGGAGGGGAGATTCCCGTGTCGTTGATGAAACTCGATCCCCGCCTGAATCTACAGGCTTCTCGACAACCCAAGGACGTTGAGGCGAATTACAAGGTGGCGCAGGAACAGTACGCTCAGTTGGGCGTCGACACGCACGAGGCGTTGCGACGGTTGGGCGAGATTCCGATTTCGATCCACTGCTGGCAGGGAGATGACGTCGCTGGATTCGAGGGCGTGGCCGAGGAAATCGGGGGCGGCTTGGCGGTCACGGGCAACTACCCAGGCAAAGCTCGGACGCCGGATGAGTTACGCGCGGACATCGATCTGGCGATGTCTTTGGTCCCTGGACGCCATCGTTTCAATCTGCACGCAAGCTATGCCGAGTTCAACGGCCGCCCCGTGGAACGGAACGAGTTGCAACCGAACCATTTTCAGGGCTGGATCGATTGGGCTCGAGAGCGGCGAATCGGTCTGGATTTCAACCCCACCTTCTTTGGTCACCCCAAGGCGGACGACGGATGGACGCTCAGCCATCCGGATGCCGCCATTCGAGAATTCTGGATTGAGCACGGAGTCGTCTGCCGCCGGATTGGTGCCGCCATGGGCGCGGCCCTCGGGACTCCTTGTGTCACGAACGTCTGGATTCCGGACGGCTGCAAGGACTTGACCGTGGACCGGCTCGGCCCGCGTCAACGGTTGATGGAGTCGCTTGATCAAGTCTTTGCCGAGTCCCTGCCGCAATCGCACACCTTGGACGCCGTCGAAAGTAAACTGTTCGGGATTGGTTCGGAAACTTATGTCGTCGGCTCGCATGAATTTTACCTGGGCTACGCAATCACGCGACAAAAACTACTCTGCCTGGATGCAGGACATTTTCATCCCACCGAAGTGATCTCGGACAAAATTTCAGCAGTGATGTTGTTCGTTGATCGGTTGCTGCTGCACGTCAGCCGCGGAGTTCGGTGGGACAGTGACCATGTCGTCATCCTGAGCGATGAACTACGGGCGATTGCCCAAGAACTGGCGCGGCACGGCTACCTGGACCGTGTGCACATCGGCTTGGATTTCTTTGACGCCAGCATCAATCGCGTTGCCGCGTGGGTGATCGGAACTCGCGCGATGATCAAGGCACTGCTGTTGGCGTTGCTTGAACCCACCGAGTTGTTGCGGCAGTTGGAGGCGGACGGCAACTATACGGCTCGACTCGCACTGCTGGAAGAGCTGAAAACGCTGCCTGCCGGCGCAATCTGGGATTATTACTGTCTGCAGCGCGATGTCCCCATTGGACGTACCTGGCTGGCCAACGTGGAAAGTTATGAGCGTGAGGTCCTGAGTCGGCGGATCTGATGACAACATGGCGCGAGCAACCGGATGGTGACCGAAGAAACGGAGGCAGTCTTGAGCGACGAAGATACTTCGCTAGTAGGCGGTGAATTTGAACGCGAACGGGTTCCGGATCGAGCCCTGCTTGGTTTCAAGAGTTTCGTCGGGATGTATGCCGGCGAGCACTGTGCGGGCACCGAGTTGATGATCGGGCCTTTGTTCGTGGCTGCGGGCGTCAGCGCCCGCGATCTGCTCTTGGGCTTGATTGTCGGGAATCTCTTGGCCGTCATGAGCTGGGTCCTGCTCACGGCTCCGATCGCCACGAGAGCTCGACTGACGCTCTACTACCAGTTAGAGAAGATCTGCGGACGTCAACTGGTAACCCTCTATAACCTCGCCAACGGAGTGATGTTCTGTTTCCTGGCGGGTGCCATGATCACGGTGTCGGCCACGGCGGTTGGAGTCTGGATCCAGTTTCCGATGCCGGGTCTGAACGACATCTATCCCAACAGTATCGGTTGGGTTCTCGCCGTGCTGGCAGTCGGCGCCGTCATTTCCGTCGTCGCCGCCAGCGGTTATCAGATGGTCGCTCGCGTGGCGAACATCGCCGCCCCCTGGATGGTGCTCGTCTTTCTTGCCTTCGGTTTCGTTGCCCTGCGAAACTTCATCGATGCGACGAAGACAGAAATCCATTCGTTGAGTGACGTCTGGAATCTGGCGACGAACGTGATTTGGCGAGGGGGTGAGCCTTTACCGGGCCAGGTGAAATTCACGTTCTGGCACGTGATGTTCTTCGCCTGGTTCTGCAACATGGCAATGCACATTGGAATGGCGGATCTTTCGGTCCTGCGATTCGCGCGCAAGTCGTGGTATGGCGTGGCGTCGGCGGCCGGTATGTACGTCGGGCACTTCATGGCCTGGATCAGTGCTTCCATGCTGTTCGCCTATCAGTTGCATGCCGCGGGTCTGACGAATACCGAAGCGATTCGACAGGCGGCCACCGACAACCAATTACCCGCGCCGCTGCCCGGGCCACTGGCCTATCAAGCTTGCGGCATCGCAGGGCTCATCTGTGTGATCGTCGCAGGTTGGACAACGGCAAATCCGACGATTTATCGCGCAGGTCTGGCGTTTCAAGCGGTGATTCCTCAGTCCTCTCGGTTCGTGGTCACCCTTTTCACTGGAGCGATTGCCACAGCCGCCGCCCTCTTCCCGGCTCTGGCGATGAAACTGCTCGATTTCGTCGCACTCTACGGGATGGTGCTGATGCCCATGGGTGCAGTCGTCTTCATCGACTTCTGGTTCTTCGACCGCCTAGGACTGCGACGCAACTACGCCGAAGAATCCGGGACCTCGTTCAATTGGGCCGCCGGTTTGACTTGGGTCTTGACCCTGGCCATCTGCCTGAGTCTGGTCTTTGGGATCGGACGCTGGACGCTCTGGTTTGTTTCGTTGCCCGGCTGGTTTATCGCAGCATTGATGTACATCCTGCTGAGCTATCTCTTCCAAACCAAGCGGAATGGATCGGCGTTGTCTTCGCCCGGTGCAACAACATGAGATTCAAGATGAGGTTGTCATGTTCGTGAGACGAATGCTCCAAGTCATCTCGTGGATCGCCTTGGCCGGGACGATTCTGCCTTCCGTTCTCTTCCTGGCCGGACGAGGCAGCCCGGAGCTGACCAACTGGTTGATGCTGCTGGCAACGATCGGCTGGTTCGTTGCCACTCCTCTCTGGATGGGCCGCGAACAACCGACGTGAGCGCAGCGAAAGCGATCCCGCAAGTATCGCGACGGTCTCGATCAGAAAGACGGACCGTCGCGTCACGGGGAATCAAGTGCGAAGTCGAGCGGAACCAAAGATCAAGAAGAGCAACCGCGGATCGAACGGATAAGACGGATGGCCGCGGATCGGTCCGTGCCGATCCGTCCCCTCCGTCGCATCCGTGGTTCCTTCTCCCCCTTAAGTCCAAATGGAACGCGATTTTCTCTCGCTTTTCGAGAGTCCACTATCCCAGTTGCTTCCATTCGATCCCGACTTTCTTCAGGGCATACCCCAACTCTCTCATGTAGTCCCCGTAGCCGGTAATCCAGTGAAAGCCGGGCATCACCTCGGCCAATTCCTGATCCGCGCACTTGTATTGCACGTCGATCTGGGATCGGCAAATGGGCAAGAACGGATTGTCAATGATCTCTGCCAACAACCCGACGTAACGTTGCGATGCAAAGTCGGGGATGATGTTCGTCACCACCTGCCCGACGCGCATTTCAACTTTGGGAGCGGCACCGTAATCGGATTCGAAATGCGTCAGAATCCGCGCCGGCTCAACCTTTTTCCCATCCATCTTCCGTGGCGCCGTGCAGTGGGCCAGGGTGATCACCTGATCATGGGGATAGGTAGGATCGTTCAAGAACGAAGGACATCCGGAGATGTTGGCTAACAGAACTCCCGCAGGCACCACGACAAAATCCGATTCACAGAATGCCAGGTAACCGGCATCATTGAGCAGGCTGAGAGGAATACAGGCCGTCGTTTCCGAGATCGGCATGACGGTGCCCATACAGCCTTCGATCGTGAGCGCACGGCAGTCAGCCTGGTGCATCAATCGCCGAAAGACTTCGGTCAGCAGAAATGAGTTTTCGAGGTAGGCGCGTTCTGTTTCGAGGCGCGTTCCGGGCAGCTTGAGATACTCATCGGTCGACTGACGCATGCGCTCAAGCGTCCCCGCCTCGGCGCGCGCTTCTTCCAACACCTTCGCCAACTGCGCATACTCAACCACATGGATGTCCCAATTCCATTTCTGCTTCACGAGATCCGGCACGACGCCGCGTGGCTGAGCCCAGGCACCCGCGCCGCCGATCGCGACGATGCGCAGCCCTTTCGTATTGTGCAAACCACACAGCGACCGCAGTCGCCACAACAACTCGTCTTGATTGTCGACCACCACATCCTGCTCATCGACGCCCTCCACCATTCGCTGATCCGTGTGCTGGCGCAGGTACCGTGGGCTGATGATTTCGTACCAAAGGTAAACCGGCCCCGATTTGTGACGGCAGAAGATGATCACGTCTTTATTCATGGACCCGAGCGTGTCCAGAACGTCCATCCAGCCACCCGCCGCATAGACCATCACCGTATCGGCCTGCGCCAAGTCGGCAACCTTGTCCAAATCGGCCTTTGCCCGCACCTTGGCCACCGGAGCGAAATCAACGGGAAAATCGGCCCGCTCCTTCAGTTTCGCCAACTCGCTCCCGATTCGCGCGACTTCTTCGTTGGCATGATTCTCCGTCTGAATGCCGCCCCAATTCCGCCAACTCGACTGATGCTGTCGCTCGGGCGTACTGTAAACCAGAATGGGAACCACCTTCAGCGCCCGTCGCGGCGGAGCTTCTTCCGAGAACGGTTCGCCCGCAGAGGCCAGTGCAGACCACGACAACCCGGCCAGCGCGGTGCCTCCGACGGTCGCGGCACCCACGCCCCCGAGAAAGGCACGGCGCGTGACCTCCAGGATGCGCGATCCGCTATCGCTACAACACGGACAACAATGCGCATTCGATTCGGGGCGTTGAGGCAGGTCGTGATGTCCCATCGGAATCTCCTCTGTTGCAGTCGTGAACGTGCCTTCCCGCAGCGTGGTCTGCGGATTACCGGGAAACGCAACCAACCGTTTCCGGAAGGAATCAAGCAAAACAGTGCACATTACGTGCCGCCCGCGAGGACTGCGGAGCAGAAAGGGTCGTAGAGATCGCGTCCAACTTAGATCCCCTCGATCTACCTGTTCCCAGGCGGGGGTCCGGTGCGTGTTCAGCCTGCAGCACAGCCGTGGGCGGGCAGCAGCGAATTCACTCTCTCTCTCCGGAGTTCGTGCAGTTGAGAAGTTCGTGTTTTCCGGAGTTTACGAACCGAATTCACTCTTCCTCTGGAGGTCGTGCAGTTTATGGGTGTTGGTTTTGTAGGCGTATATAGACAGAGTGCACTCTCCCTCTGGGAGAGTCAGGCTGGCCTGTTGAAAATGTTTTCGACTCGGAAACCTGGGAAGTTCTGGCAGGCAATGAACCAACCGAAATCCTCGCTCCCTTCTCCCCCGGCTTTGCGGGGGAGAAGGGCTGGGGATGAGGGGCCCGGCATCCGAAAGTCCCAAGATTCCTCGTGGATTGTGGCGAGTTGAAAGCCCCTCTCCCCCGGCCCCTCTCCCCGAAACGGGGCGAGGGGAGCCAGAGTGGATCGGCTCCGCTATGGACGAGCCTGTCAGATTTTCAACAGCCCAGAGTCAGGCCGTCAGACCCGGAGAGGGTGGAGTGCGCAACGCGCTCGGCACGTGTTGCTCGTTCACGAAAGACCCTCCCCGGACGCTGCGCGTCCGACCCTCCCGCGCGGGAGGGTGAAGTGATTCCTTCCGAACCAGCAACTCAAAAAAATGCACGCCCTCCCCAGACTGGATCAACACTCCGGATCACATGTGACACGAGAGCACGCCGAGTGTGCCGATCAAGCTCACTCGCCCAATTCGGTTCGCAACTGGGCACGGCCGAGTACGCGGGAGAGGTCATCCGGGTGGACCGGCTTGACCAAGTGTTCATCGAAGCCGGCCGAGAAGGCTTTCTGCCGATCCTTTTCCCGTCCGTAACCGGTCAGGGCAACGAGGTACACTTCGACCACTTTCAATTGTTTGCGCACTTCTCGCGCGACCGCATATCCATCCATTCCGGGCAAACCGATATCGACGAGCGCCACCTTGGGTCGTTCGCGCAGAATCGCGTCGAGTCCTTCGCGACCGTCTTCGGCCACTGTGACCTGATGTCCATCGAGTTCCAACAGGCTCTTCAGCATCCCACGGCTGTCGGCGTTATCCTCGACCAACAGAATAGACATCGCACTCTTGGCATGCGAGTGGGTCAATGCGCCCATCGAAGGTCGGTCGACCAGATGTTGACTCAGCGGTAGACAAACCACGAACTGACTGCCACAACCGCGCCCGGCGCTATGTGCCGAGACGGATCCGCCGTGCATCTCGACCAATGATTTCACCAGCGCTAATCCGACTCCCATGCCGCCTTCGCTCCGTGCCAGCGTTTCATCGGACTGGACGAAAAGGTCAAAAATGCGGCTGATCAACTCCGGTTCGATTCCGATCCCCTGATCTTCGACTCGCAACACGGCTTGTCGATCGTCCCGCGCCAGACGCACAAGGATTCGTTTTTCCGCGGCCGAGTATTTCACCGCATTTGTCAACAGATTCGCGACGACCTGCTGCAGGCGAGCCGGGTCGCCAAAAACGAACAGCGACTCCTGCTCGATCTCGAGCCCGATCGAGATCCGTCGTTCTCGGGCATTTGCCTGAGCGGAATCAACCGCCTCGAGCACGACATCCGTCAGATTGACGACGCGTTTACGCAGTGTGATCTTGTTCTGCGTAATCCGTGACACATCCAGCAGCTCATCCAACAAACGTGTCATCAAGTCCGTCTGTCGTTTGACAACCTGGCGTGCCTCCGCATGAGCCTCCGTGCTGGCGTCCTCACGCTCCAGCAATCGGATGGCATTTCTTACCGCCGCAAGCGGGTTGCGCAACTCGTGCGACAGCATTGCGAGAAACTGGTCGCGTTGTTGCACCGCTCGACGCAGAGCTTCTTCAAACTGCTTTCGCTTGGAAATGTCCACAATAATCGCGATGCAGTAGAGCGGCTTACCCCACTCATCGCGCTGTAGGGAGACCGTCACGTAGATCCAGACGACCGTCCCGTTCTTTCGGACGTAGCGCTTCTCACGAGAATAGGTGTCAATCTTGCCGTGATGCAGCGCACTGACAATCTCCAGGTCGGTTGCCCGGTCATCCGCATGCGTAATGGTCTGGACGTTCTTCTGCAGCAATTCCTCGCGAGGGTAACCGACAATTTCACACAAGCGCTGATTGACACGTAATAGACAGCCATTCAGATCGACGTGAGCCATACCGACAGCGGCATTCTCGAAGGTTCCGCGAAAGCGATGTTCACTTTCCCGGAGCTCGTTTTGCGCAGCGACGATGTCGGTGATGTCTCGATCGATCGCCGAAATCCCAACCACGTGCCCACACGCATCGCGCATCGGTGACAGGCGTACTGCAACATCAACTCGCCGACCGTTCTTGTCTCGGCGAACCGTCGTGATCTCGCGAGATAGCTCGCCGTCCATGATCCGCTGCCGCTCCGCCGCCAGCTCCTCGCGCCGCTCCGCCGGCACCACTAGATCCATCGATTGCCCAATCGCTTCCTTCTCGGTGTATCCGAACAGGTCCTCCGCCCCGTGGTTCCACGCAGTGATCACGCCGTCCGGCGTCGTCGCGAGAATCGCATCGCCCGAAAACTCTACGATTGACGACAACTGAGTCAGATTGCGACGAGTTTCCTCCAAGGCGTTAATGTCAATCATCATGATGACCACGCCATCGACCGTCTCGTCGCTCACATAGGGCAGGATCCGCAACAAATAGCTGTTCCCATCATCATCTCGCACGTCCGTCTCGAAAGGCTCCTGCTGGGTAATCACCCTCTTCAACGCGCACTCGAGTTCCACGAAGCAGATTCGATGAGCGACCTCGGTAATCGCCTGCCCGATATCGGACGACCGCATGGAAAACGTCCGGTCGATCCGCGGCGTGAATTTGCGAATCCGCAACTGCCGATCGAGAAAGATCACGCCGACATCCGTACCCTGCAGCAGGTGATGCATGTCGCGATTCAACTGGTTCAGCTCGTCAATCTTCTTCTGATGCTCGGCATTGACCGTGCCGAGACTCAGATTGACCGAATGCTGCAGCTGATTCGTATTATGCAACTTGTTGTTGGAGTGCAGCAGCTCCCGATTCGCAGCCTCCAGTTCCACATTGCGAGCTTGCACTTCCGCCAGAGTGTGCTGCAGATCGGCCTGACTCTGCTGCAACTGCTCAACGAGCCGTCGCAGCTCGGAACTGGAAGACGACTCGTCGGTCGACGAATCCGGACGCCGAACGGACGCCTCCGTCACGCCCGAGTCGAGTCTCCGATTCGATTCGGTCATCAATGACTGTTTTGTCTGAGATCGGTTGCCTCGACTCCTGCGACGCTGGCCGCTGCGCTCCGTCATGGATGATCCTTCCTCCCTTAACTTGCCTCCGTGAAACCCCTGCTCCCCTCACTCACCGGTGGAGCCCCGACTCACTCGGACCGACGATTATCGCGGTTTTTGGTCGAGGTGGGAATCATCTGTCCGCGAGAATCCCAGATTCCTTCCGAATCCGCAGACAACGCAGCGATGGCCTGTCATCTGATGCCTCATGGGATTCACGCGAACTACAGAGTCTGGGAGCTGCAGGCAATCCCGAAAAGATCCGCAATCCACGGCAGCGCTTCGCGGTGAGCCTTCATTTCGTCCCGGGCACGGGTTGGCCTGGAACGTGCCCGGAACGTTGAGATTGCGCACTTTTTAAGTTGCTGGCTCGGATGAAGTTACAACATCCTTCCAGTTGCCGTTCGTTTAACCCGCAGCCGTCAGGCGAGGACGATTTGCCTTTTGTCCTCGCCTGGCGGCTGCGGGTTAAACGAATCGCCACGAATCCTGCTCTGAGACTTCGGAAAACCGCCACTTGAAGCTGCACGACCTCTGTGGGCTGGACTGGACTATTCGGCCGTTCGATCCGGATCGACGATCCGAGCCGGGAGTGGATCGACCTCATACATTCCGAAGGTCAAGGCGAGGACCAAGTCGAGCGTATCAAAGTCGCCGTCGCCGTTCCAATCCCCTTCTTCCCAGGTCGCATTGTCGGGGATCCCGTCTTCATATTTCCCGGCTTGGAGGATTTGCACGATGTCGGCCGTATCGAAGCGGCCATCCAGGTTGGCATCGCCAGGAATTCGACTGGAGCTACCGGGACTGCCCCCGGGGCGTACACTGGGTTGCCAAGCGCTGGACAGATTCCAGGCATCCAGATCCGCGAGCGCCGCATCAACGATTTCAAGCGTTGCTCCACGACCGTCCGTTTCGGGATGCCAATGGTCTTGATAGCGGAACTGCTGAATCACGTTGCCGAACGCCGAGAGCGTGATGAGTTCATTGGAATTGCTCAGCCGACCCGACCATTGGCCGGCGACGGGCAGGTTGTCGCCGTACCGCGCCGCAAACGCATCGAGGTTTTCGACGACCAGCACGCGCTGTCCGGGTGCTAACGAGTGAATGGCACCTTCGGCGAAACGGAAGGTGACGCCCTCTTCTCCATTCTCATTCTGGACCTGAGTCAATTCCGCAGGCTGCAGGTCGATCGTCTGATTACTGATATTAACGAGTTCAATGAACTCGAATTCATTATTGTCCGTGAATCCTGCCGCGCGCTCTGCGGCGGTCGGAGCGGACGGATTATAGTTCACTTCGCTAACGCGCAGCGCACCGGCCAGATCGACGGCATTCGCCGAACCCGCAACGAACTGCACCGGCTGTGACCAATGACTCCAGTGGTCATCATTGTCGCGCATTCGAACGCGGACGCGGTACGTCCGTCCGGGCTGGACGAGGTGGCCCGGAATGGTGACGGAGGGGGAGAATTCGCCGAGCGGACCGCTTTCCCAGGTCGCCTCGATTTCGTACTTCCGGGGTTCCGAACGATCGAAGGGATCGTAGCCCGGAGCGGACGGATCAGTGATTTCGGCAATCCGCCACTCGACGGCGGAAAATGCCGCGCCGATCGGACTCTGGAACGCAGTCGTCTCGAATGTCAGACCATCGACGGGAAAACCGTCCTCACCCACGTAGGTTGCTTCGGGAGTGGACGGGATGGTCGACTCATTCGTCAAGATGTTGCGATTGATCCACGCATTCCGCGTCACGACGTAATCCTTCATGATCTTCATCATGCCGGGGAAATCTTTCGTCGTGGCGCGATCGTAGAAATGATACCTTGTGCCGTTCTTACTGCTGTTCGTGTAGCGCGACGATTGGGCCATGATCGGGTTATAGTCCCACATTGCTCGATCGGCGTCCGTCATCGACAACTGGCCGGGCTGATAGATCACGGAGGCCATTTCATCGATCAGCATGCCGGTCTGTTCGGTGTTGTACAGCAGATCGAGGATTTCTCGCGTCCGGTTCTGATACTCGTGATTCAGTCGGTTCCGAAGATCGATGTTTGCCTGATTGACGTAGTGATTGAAATCGTCGTTCTTCGCCACCCGCAGGTTGAACTCATGATTTTCGTTGCCGTACATATTGTCGGCCCACGTCAGGTCCAAATCCCAGGGGTGAATTTGCCACAGGCCCGTCTCGGGATTGCTGTAGTAGTAAAAATTCTTCCCAAACGCCGTATCGTAGTGGTGGATCGCCTGCGAAATCGCCTGATATCCGTAATACCGCTCTAAGTCCAGATTCTCGCGCCACCACAACTCATCCGGATACGGCGAGCGGGTGAAGGCGCGAATGAACTCACGAACATCGGACGCATCGGAAACCTGATCCGGGCCTTGATTGGCTACCGACTCGGGCTGGTTCCCTTCGATCTTGTAGAAGTTCCCATCCGGAAGTCCGTGTTCCTCGAGCATCCTTCCGTCGGGCTGTTCGATCGCCAGGTACATTCCCTGAAAATCACTGCTGTACTGGTTGTCACCCTGCTCATCGGCACTTTCCACAATGCGGAAATGGACGAACTGCGTATTGGGACTTTCGGTGCCGGCCAGATTGAACAGTTTGAAGCCGACCGATTCAAACAGGCCCTGTTCGCCTCGGTGCTGGAAATCGCCCTGTTGAATGATGGCAGAGAAATTGAGTTTGTCCCATTGGGTATCGTAGAGCTGACCGTAGTCATCGCGGGCCTGGAAACTGTGGCCTCGATTGAAGTCGAACTTCCACATATTCTTGCCCATGGCGTATCGCCAGACACCGCCACGAGCGCGAAAGCGAATATGGTCGTAGACCACGCCGTCGTAGATCAACGTTCCTTCCCAAAGGTAATCGCTGCCCCCATACCCGCTGCTGCGTGTCGAGTTGGGAATGAACTGCGCATCTTCGTGTGATTTGCGCGTCGTGATCAACTGGTAAACCGGAATACTCTCCAGCAACTCGCTGTCGAAAGTCTGTTCCGGTGTTACACCGGGTCGAACCGCACCGGTCCAGGATGGAACACCGTCGTAGACGTAATAGGCAAAGTTGGGCTGGGGATCATCGTCATAGGGACCGGTGAGCGAACTGCCGAGCGTATCGGTCGCGGTAATCCGATAGCGAACCAGGCGACGATGCACCTGCACTTCGGCCGGCACCACGGCCGTGTAGATCTCGTCATTCGCCTCTTCATCCCCGTCGAGACCATCATCGCGCATCACGATCGTGGTCCACGCGGTTGAATAGCGTGAATCGCTGATGGCGATATAGTCGCCCGGATTCACGATCTGGTACTGCAACGTCACGCTCTGGACCCCATCGGGATCAGTCACGCGTGCGGTCACGGTGACCTGCTCACTCGAGCTTGGCTGTGACGGCACGTGTTCCACGCGGCGCATTTGTGGAGCTGCATTAGTGGCATAAACTGCGTTTCGCGCGCCGGGCGTTGGAGGAGCGGAACGCCAACTGCCACCGAGATCGTTTTCCAGCGACGGGTTGACCAATTGCAGCGACGGACCGGGAGGATCGCCCACGGTGGGCCAGGGGAAACCGAGTTGATAGTCGACTGTGTCAATCAGGTCACCGGCCGCGGTCCACAGCTCGATCGTGTCGCCCTCATTGCGCAATCGGCCGGTCCACGGGCCGAGGGCAGATTGATCAAACTTCGACGCAAACATCTCCACGTTTTGCGTCACCACGATGTAGCCCCCCGGACTGATCGACGCACCGGCGGGAAACGTGAAATCGACCGCATCGCGCAAGGCCCAGCCCGACAGATCCACTGGTGACGTGCCCCGATTGTGCAGTTCGATGAACTCAACCAGTTCCGTCGTGACATCCGGATCGCTGTGAACCTCGTTAATCACGACCTGCTGTTGCTGCTCCAGCGAATTGATGGCCAGCCGCACGGTGGCGACGGACGACGAATCCGAGCCGTCCGCAGCGCGATACGTAAAACTGGTCGTCCCGGTGAAACCGGTGGGCGGCACATATCGGAACGAACCATCCGCCGAAAATGTCAGATCGCCGATCGGCGGTGCGGTCATTAACTGCGCCGTCAGTGGATCTCCCTCGACATCAGTATCATTGGCCAGCAATCCAATCGCGGCCGGAATTTCAAACACGTGATCGGTGAGTCCAAAGTACACATCGTCAACCGCGAGCGGCGCATCATTCACAGGGCGGATCTGCAAAGTCACGGTGGCCAGATTCGAGGAGACTTCACCATCCGACAAGCGGTAGGTGAATGTATCGGTCCCCGAATAATTCGTCGCCGGTTGATAGTTGAACGACCCATCTTCATTCAGGGTCAGCTGCCCATGCGCGGTCGAATCCGCCAGCGACACGGTCAAGGGATCCGACTCCCGGTCCTCATCATTCGCCAGGATCCCCGCATTGACGGAGACAGAAAGCAACTGGTCTTCGTCGAGCACAAACTGGTCATCTCGGGCAACCGGGGGCGAGTTGATTCGCAACGCAACTTCCACGGTATTCGAAGACGCAACCCCATCGTCGATGCGATAGGTGAACCGCTCGACGCCTGAGAACCCCTGCGGGTCGTACGTGAAGGAGCCGTCTTCCGCGAGCAATAGCTGGCCCTGACTAACATCTTCGACCAACACCGCGCGCAAATCAGCAAGGTCCGGATTCGCGTCGTTTGCCAGAACACCCGAAGCGACATCCACGGCCAACACGCTTCCCGCCGACGACTTGTATTCATCCGGGACCGCAACCGCGGGATCGTGTTGGGGCTGGACGGTCAACGTGACCGTGGCTGGCTCCGAGTCCCAAGCAGAATCTCGAGCCACGTACTGGAAGCTGTCGGTACCAAAAAAATTCAACTCCGGTGCGTACACAAAGGAACCATCGGGCCATAGCGACAGGTAACCGTGGCTGGGCTCGGTAACTAAAACGGCCCTTAACGTGTCCCCGTCGGCGTCCGTGTCATTGGTCAAGACTCCGGAAGACACCGGGACCATTCCGGCACTCAAAGGCTGGTCCTCGATAAACTGATACACGTCGTCCTCGGCCTGCGGACGCGAGTTGCTGTAGTAATCGCGCAGTTCGGCGCTGAGCGAGGCAACTTCCGACGCGTCAAGTTGTCCGTCGTACAGGTGGACTTCCGCCAGATCACCATCGAACCCGGGGTTTCCATTGGCGGACCGACCCAGGACCAGCTCCAGAGGTGCGCGAGCATCCGCGTCTGCATCCGCGGTCGCGCCGACGGGAGCACCGTCCACGTACAGCGTGATCTGTCCAAGGCTGCGCGTCATGACGGCGACATGAAACTGTCCGTCGTTGAGCCCGACTGTGTCGCTATACACGTTCTCAATGGGTCGTAAAAAGCCGGACCCCATTCCGGCCGACAATTGCCCCGCGGCATTGATCGACACGCCCCAATCCTTCGTCAAACCCAGGCTGTTGGCATCCACCAGGCCGGAGTTCTTGTACCAATCGGCCTGGCCGCCCTGCAAATCGGCAGACATGGTTTGGAAGACGACCGCGACCGAAAAGTCATTTGCGCCGGATAAGGGGTTTTTCAGCGCGGTGACTTTGAAGCCATCAATCCCATCACTCGTGTCCAGCCGGATGACCGATCGGCCGCCCAGGGCGCTTTCGATCAGTCGCGGTTGGCCTTCGGCGACCGCTTGAATCGAAGCGACGGAATCGACCCACTCCGCCACGTCGGCCTGATCACTGAGTGTTTCGCTCAGATCGTCGGCCCGCCACTGCGCGATCAGGTCGCCCGCCAGCAATACGCGTGCTTCTAGAGACTCAAGAGTTCCATGATGTGACCGCGGTCGACGTGATCTTCGTAATCGTTTTCGCATTCCTTCACCGATCGAGTTGCTGGCTTGAACAAAGTTACATCGACCTCCCGGCGTGCGGGACGTGCGACTTCTCAGTTGCTGGTTCGGATGACGTTACATCATCCTCCCAGTGGCGATTCGTTTAACCCGCAGACGTCAGGCGAGGACAAAAG
>CAZFWV010000037.1:27768-34732 GCA_964522605.1 uncultured Pirellulaceae bacterium | reverse complement strand
AGAATGAACGGAAGATCATCCTCGCCTGACGGCTGCGGGTTAAACGAATCGCCACAGGGAGGGAGTTGTAATTTCATCCGAGCCATCAACTTAAAAGCTGCACGACCTCTCCGGGCAGAGGTTGGGTGAGGGGTGAAATCCGCGGTGGACAGGCCCTCACCCCGACCCTCTCCCAGCGGGAGAGGGAGGTTTTGAAATGTGTTCTACTACTTCCGCGGGTCAGATCCACGGATCACGGAGCGGCTGGAAGCACGACGGCGTTGATTCCATGAATGATTCCATTCGCAGCTTGAATATCCGTGGCGATGATGGTCGATGTGCGCCCCAAGTTGTCGGTCAGCACACCACCTGACTGCCGTAGAAACCCACCTTGTCGCATGCGAATTCGACGCGAAGGGAGGATACTCTCCGCTTCACGCCGCCCCGGTGACACGTGGTACAACAGGATTGTCGTTAGCGCGGATTGCGGAAGAGAACCGATATTTGGAGCATCAGGATTCCAAGTTTCTTAACGTTCACCAGAAAACTCCTCAAGAAAACCTTATCAAATACACTCACAAAACGTCACTTCACGTGCACAGCCTGCTCCTACATCTTCCCTAATCGATCGATTCGCCAACTTTATAGACCGCAGGTCTCTCATGGAAACCCCCTCCAATTTCGATCTAATCTATTTTCTCCAGTCCTCTTTGACGGCCGACGAATCTGAGATACCCAGGTCAAATGATCAGTTTGCGGGTGGCTTTTCCAACCCCAAGTAGAAGCCCATCGCTTCCGGTCAAGAAAGTGCAACACTGGGAGAGTTCGTTTAGAGATTCGGGATGCGGATGCATTTCCGAGTTGAATTTGCGGCCAAGAGTGATTGTCATTGCCGCCGTTTGCCAGAACCTTCGGGGCTCTTGGACGCGAGTCCTCGCCACTCACGAGGTGAGTCGGCATTCCGCTCGACGCAACTCGTGAGCACAGGCTTGCGTGAGCAACTCAGCATCGCGGTATTTGACGCGCGGTATTTGCCTGCCTGATTTTTGGCAAGCGTGGCTATTCCCATAATCTCCTACGCGGCAAAAAAGGGAGGCAGAGTTCAAGGGGAGTTCAAGGGCCCCATGGTTGCGGCCCTGCCTTCCGTGCTCTTCGGTCAATTCTCAATCTTGCTTGAAAACCGTGTCTCCTTCAAAGGCTGATTTCATCTGCCAGCCCGTGATCTTGTCGACCGTCAGATCACTGTTCTGTGAGAAGAGCGCAATGCGGTCGTTGATCTTCGCCCCGACTTCTCGAGGTTTGTCTGTGATCACGTACTGTCGTTCGTTGGCGAAGACCTCGACGAGCGTGTTATCGACGAAGATCCGCAAGGTGAGCGGCTCGTTCTTCTTGAGCTGAAACGGTGCCTTCTCATCTCCAACGAGCAGCATACCCGCCTTGCTGTCCACGCTGATTCGGAGCCCGTTCTGCCCCTGTTCGTCGGCCAGGACCTCGACGCCGAAGCTCTCATCGCTGGGGTTCGTGACTACCAAATTGAGTTCGAGGTGAATGCCCTCAATCTCTTCGACCAACAGCGGTTCATTCTTGGTGACGTTGACATTCTCGCAGCTTTTCTCGTCGTACCGGAGACTCTCCAATTCGCGGATCGGACGAAAACGCATGATCCCGTCATCCGGCAACTCCATCTCCATGGGCAACGACTGGACGCCCTTTGTCTGGCCTCCGAAGAACCATGCCCAGTTGACACGTCGGCCGTCGGGCGTCAGGAGAGATTCAGGAGCGAAGTATCGGTTGCTCAACCCGCCCATCAGGGCATGTTGTTCCGGAAGGAACTGCTCATTCCTGAAATCGCCGACGAAATAGCGGCATCCCAGGCGATGACTGATGCAGACCAGCACCCACTTCTTTCCAAGTTTGAAGAAGTTGGGGCAGGAGATGTCTTCGCCCATCTTGACTCCCAATTTCTCCTCGTCGAAATCTGGATGAAGCAGTTCCCCGATGAACGTCCAATCCCTCAAGTTGTCGGACTTCATGATAGTCGGTGCTTCTGCGCTACTGCGCGCGTTCAGCCCGTAGTATTTTCCGTCCATGAGCCAGATGTCGGGATCGAAATACGAGACATTCTCCATCAGTTTGCCATCCTTGTCTCTCGGCAGCATCACGACAGGTTTGCTCCACTGATCCATGTTGTCGTCCTGGGAGTACACGATCCAGTTGCGGCCCGAGCCCTCTCCGTGATAAACCGCCGCGGCTTGGCCATCCTTCGTCATAAACGCGGTACCGCTGAACATGCCGTGGCCTGTGTTGGGAGGTGCGAGAACGGTCGGGTGCCACTTCCACCGAACCATGTCCTTGCTGGATACGTGCCCAAACACAAACCCCGTGCGGTTGCGGTAGATGTAATGCACGTGATACCGGCCGTTGTAGAAGAGTGCCGCGTTGGGATCGAACGGAGAACTCATCGTGAACGTTGGGTGTGCAAGGTGGTAGATCGCCCAGTTGTCCGGCGGATTCTTCGGCCACTCCGGCGTTTCAGGAACGTAAGGCCCGGTGAACGGTGGGAGTGGCAATTGATTGCTGAGTTCGGAAATCATCCCTTCCGTCGGACACGCAAGAACAATCCCGTTACGTCCCAGATCAAGCCGGCCATCTGCTAACTTGGCCCCACTGTCGAGCTTGCTCGAGGGATACCGTCCCATGCGGTCGTTCACCTTCGCTCCTTCAAAATCCCACCAGGCAAAGGGCTTGATCGAGGATTCCCTGTTCGGTTCGAGCGATCTGATTTCTTCTTGAGACAAGGCTCTGTCGTAGATCCGGGCATCTTCAATCAATGCAGCCACGCGGCCGCCACCCCCAACGTGCCTCAATCCGAACACAACATAATTCGCCTCATTGCTCAACAGATCGATATTCCTGGTCTTGTGCGAAGCGTATTTTTCACCGTTCCGATAGATCGTAATCTGATCCCCCTCGTAGACGATTGCCATCTGGACCAGGGTATTGGCGTCCGCGTCCTCCTGGGGACAATCTTCCTGCTCCTTGTTCGTTCGCTTGAAGAGATCACTCCCTGCCATCCATTTGGATTCAGCGAGTTCTGCGAAGACGATCCCATCAAACTGATCTCCCACCTGCACAGTCAGCACAGAACCAGCTCTGACGCTTTTGTCCTGCAGCATGACCCACGAAACGAGCGTCTTGTCGGCATTATCAGCGTGAGCAGATGCCGCACATACCAATGTCAGAACGACAAGTAGTCTTTTCATGATTTGTCCACTTTCGGATGCATTACCGACGAGAGCGCATTTCAAAACCGTCATTTGGGAGGGCGAGGCTCCTGCCGAGCCGAAGACGCAGCAGATCCAGGCTCGGCAGGAGCCTTGCCCTCCCAGTTTTGAAACCAGCTCTAGCGTCTGCTGTCACTTCCAAGCGGTCGAATGCCGCAAGGAAGCAGGGCTGCCTTGAGTTACTCCGCACAATCTCCAGCGTCTATTCCTGCAGATCGCCGGACACAGAAAACGTCATCTTAATCGGCATCCAGACCGTGGGCCACCCACTCGCCGAGTACAGCTCGCGGATGGAGAGTATTCGAACGAAGGCGATCGCTAGCCTCCCTGTCTCGATTCGTGATAGACTCTCTATTCTGGCGAGCGTTGTTTCTGGTGGTGGAACGCATTTGCTGCGAATCATGGACCGGATCCAAGGTTGCGGTCGATGTCATTCTCGTAATCCGACTATGATGCATGCGAATTAGGACTCATGCCCAGTTCTTACGACGAGATCCCCTATCCGAGCCAACCTGACGGGCGTACTCATCCGTCGCATCTCGCGGCAATTGCGAGGCTCTTCGGGATGACGCCCGCTCCTCCCGGCCACTGCCGCGTCCTGGAGTTGGGATGCGCGGCAGGAGGAAATCTATTACCACTGGCAGTGGATTTTCCGCAAAGTGAATTTGTCGGGATTGACCTTTCGTCGCGGCAGATTGCAGAGGGCAGAACGATCATCGACGGTTTGGGCTTGAAGAACCTTGACCTGAGGACGCTGAATCTCAACGATGTCGATGAATCGTTCGATGACTTCGACTACATCATCTGCCATGGTGTTTATTCCTGGGTGCCAAGACCGGTTCAGGATCGCATCTTGGAGGTCGGACGTCACCACCTGGCCCGCAACGGCGTGTTTTTTGTCAGCTACAACACCTACCCGGGCTGGCATTTGCGAGGTGTTGTCCGCGATATGATGGTCTACCACGTGCGAGCGATCACGGATCCGGCGACCAAGATCGCGCAAGCCCGCGCTTTGCTCGACTTCCTGATCGACGCGGCCGCGCCAATCGGCAGCGCTTATCTGCATCTATTGCGTGACGAAGCCGCAGTGCTCAGACCGCGAGATGACAGCTATCTATACCATGAGCATCTGGAAGATGTGAATGATCCGCTCTACTTCTACCAATTCATGGATCGAGTTGAGCAGGCCGGACTGCAGTATCTAGGAGACACCGACGTTTCCAGCATGCTGCCGACGGAGTTGAGCGACGACGCTGCTTCGTTGCTGCAGCGAGCAACGCTCGTGCAACAAGAGCAGTATTTAGACTTCCTTCGAAACCGGATGTTTCGCGGAACGCTCTTGTGTCATCGCGATCTCGAAATCACGCATCAGATCGACTCGCTTCGAATGGCGACGTGCGATGTTGGTTTAGAGGAGCACATCGACATTTCCAGCCCGGACGACGATCCGACGATGCAACTGGTGTGCGACACGTCGATGGGCAGGATCCGCATTGGATCGCCCATTACAAAGGAAGCGATGCACATCTTAGGCCAGGCTTGGCCGGGTTGCGTAGCGTTCGATTCGCTCGTTGAAGAGTCTTGCCGTCGCGCGGCGGCCGCGTGTTCAGCGATCGAACAGACAGATGCAGCGCGCGGTCTGGCAGGTGACCTGTTGTCACTCTATCTTCGGAAGCTCGTGCGCGTCTGGGAACAGGCACCCGCTTGTGCCGCACAGGCTGGCGAATATCCGCTCGCCAGCCCACTGGCCCATTGGCAAGCCAGCCGGGGTAATGTCGTCTTCACTCGGCGGCATAAAGCCGTGCGGCTGAATGATTTTCAGACACTGCTACTGGCACGGCTCGATGGCACTCATGATCGAGCCGCGCTGCGGAAACAGATGTGGGAGGAGTCGCAACGAGGCAAATTCACTGCTCATGAAGATTCCGCCGAGTCCCCCGTCACAGAAGACGGCATCGGAGAGCTGGTGGATGCGACACTCAACGAACTTGCGCAACAAGCTCTGATCATTCGGTAGCGATCGTAGTCAATCACCTGGACCAGCTCTCTCCCGGGCCGAGCAGATTGTCAACACGACGATCGCGCGAGGGCTAACCATGGTCCGGACAGACTTTGAACGTAAACTCCACATGATCGACCGGCTCGCCTAACGTGCCTTTCGGGATAATCTTGCGGACTCCCGTGCCGGCGATGGGGACGAGTTCCTTTACTTTCTCAACGAACTCAAGTCGGCTATGGGCAGGAACGACGTCCAGTGCTTGATTGCTTAAATGGCGACTCGATACGCGTCCCCGTCGACGATCGTACGCTTCCCACCAGTCCGCAAAGCCTTGAATGTCATCCAGGTGCTCTTCACAGGCGTCGAGGACAGCTTGCCCATACCACACGCGGACCGTATTTTTGTTGCGAGGATACGTCTGTGTGATCGTGATTCGCGCCTGATCATGATAGGTCCGGCGCGTGCTGTTGAGGCACGCGGAATAAATGCCACAGCTGGCGAGAATACTCTTTAACAGATATTCGGCTTTGGGGACCATTTTTCGCGCGCGTTCGCCGTAGGTCAGGATGACTTGGTCCGCCTCTGGATGTTCGAATGTTCCGCCGGGTGGTGGTGTCGCCGGCACTGCATCCCCGTCGTTCAAATGCTTCAGCGTTTTGCCTCCTGGGTCGACGCGCCCATCCGGTCGACCCATTTTCACGACACGGCGTTGGAACTCCTCGATTGCACCGATCGTCATCTTTCCCACGCGGCCGTCTTCGACCAGAGGCGCGAGGGGGGTTATGCGACCGAGATTTGCATTCAACAACTTCTGCACCGTTAGGATATCGCTTTTTAGGTTAGCTCCTTTGCTACCGACGGACTTGGAAATCGTTTTCGCCATCTCGTGCACCCCTCCAAACTGTTAGAACTACTACTTCACGCTTCTTTCCATTCCTCGAGACGATCGATCTCGGTGATCGCACCGGAGTAGAGTTTCAAATGCCCAAGGTTCTCTTGGTCGAAAACGCCTTCGACCAGAACGTACTTCTGGTGTAACTTGAGTCGTTCCTCGGTCAATTCCACACTCAACCAGACCGCATTCTTCGTGACTGCGTGATCCTGGTCATCTCGGGAAAAGTACAGAGCTTTCGCCTCAAACTTGAACGTTGCGACCCCGATTACTCGGACTTTCTTTCCGTGATACTTGTCGGGGTGTTGGATCAGGTGAACCAGTGAGATGAAATGAATGTCGGACATCGGATGATCCTGAAGAAAGCAAACTCACAGTTGGGACTGCGCCTTATTGTGGCGCCGTCTGTGGCAACGTCGTGACAGCACCGGTCGCGGGATCGTACCGTCGGATCACGCCACTGGGCGTAGCCAAGTATCCGGGGCGATTGTGTGCATTGCTGTAGCCCATATCGCCATCGGCTCCGGAGAAATTCTCGCTGTCGTACCCCGGTGTGGTCGCTCCATGAGTATGCCACCACGCGACATCATTGGGTCCCGGGTCGGGAATGTTGGATAACCCATCGATCGTCCCGCGCACGGCGGGTTGGGGCGTAAACGTACCGTCGGCGTTCCGGCGGATCCATCCTCCGTATTCGCGATTCTCTCGTCCTGACGTGGGGTTGTATGCCTGCATCGCGGCAATCGCCGCCTCTTCCGCCGTAGCATACCGTTGCGTCTCGGGCCCTCCCGCGGCTCCACCGCCTCCTCC
>CAZFWV010000037.1:8995-27668 GCA_964522605.1 uncultured Pirellulaceae bacterium | reverse complement strand
CCGCCTCCTCCACCGCCTCCTCCCGCACCGGCGGCGGCTGAGCCATCGGCGCTGACGGTTGAGCCCGTCCCCACATCGCCGATGAAAACCGTCCGCAGCGCGGCCAGCTTAGGATCGCCGAAGAAAACCCCGCATGTCCCGATGTCTGGGGCGGGCGACCAGCGTACGGCGGGCATCCCGTGGATGAACACCGAAACGGACCCTTTGAGGATCGGAAGGGGAGGCGGAGGAAGCGGTGGGTGAACCAGCCCCGCGCTGATCGCGCCGCTGCATATGGTTGTGCACATCACATGCGCTGCAGGCATGCCCTCGATGAGCACCGGCGCTGCAGCGCACATCGGGCAGGGCGCTGGCGCCTGCGGACCAATCAGACCGCAGGGAACGAGCATGTCGTGCGTGATCGGATCCATAATCCGTGCGGCTGGAAACATGTTCAGTTCGCCTTCTGCCCTTCGATCGTGACGAGTCCCAACTGGTCCAAGAATGGTTTCAGGTCGCGCGATGAATAGAGGAGCCAGTCGGAAGCCACTTCGCCTTCCACCAACACCACCATGATCCCCCGCATCAGATTCTCGGTTACTTCTGCCACTGTTTCGCTGAGTTGCGGCCGCAACAAGCTGGGACGTGCGTAAGCGCCGGCACAGCGGCGCAGCTGTTGGACAGGATCCGACGCGTCGGGTTCCGCGCAGACACAGACCAGAGTGTCTCTTCCCCACGCTTCGTCCACGACCTCGGGGTGAGCCTCGCGATGCGCGGGAGAAAGAATGCGTGGCGAGCCTTCCGCACGTAAGTCTTCTGGAAGCCAGTCAAAGAGATACTCGGCGCCCTCCAACAGGTTCGACCATTCGGGAGACAGTTTTCGCACATCGAGGACGAGCAACGGCGAATTGATCGCGGCAAGCCGTTCTGCGACAACCGACGGAGCCAGGTCCGCAGTCGACCCGACATACTGGAATACGCCGCTCTTGCAGACCTCTACCCTGCAGGTCGCCGATCGGAGAACCTTGCTTGTTCGCGAGATCGAACTTGCCGCCGTCGCGGTGTCGGTCACCGCTGCGGCATGGGGTACCGTTCCTTCGATACGGACGGTGAAGCGTGTATCTCCGGCAACGATCACATCTTGATCGTGCAGTTGTGCTCGATCGACTCTTTCTCCACGCAATCGCGTTCCGTTCGAACTATTCAAGTCTTCGACGTACGCCGAATCTTGTTCCGAGACGAGTCGAAAATGGCGTCCTGACATTCGCGCATCGGTTTCGATCGAAAAGTCGACCAGGGCCGATCGGCCGACTTCCAGCACCTGGTCTTTTCCCAGGAACCGTTTGTGCCCCGCCTGGGGACCGGATTCGACCTGCAGCACGATTCGCATCAGACTTTCCCCCGGAAAGCGAGATCACCGGCGATCCTGTGGACTATTCGGGAGCCGACTTGCGACCCGTGGTCGAATTGTGAGCCTGTGCCGGTTCGGCCGGGGCGGCTTCTTCCGCCTCATCCGGCGCATCGGGCTGGCAAGGGCTTCCCACACCCGCGGCACCTCCACTGTTGATGTTGACCATGATGCCCTGGATGGTAACTCCTGTGGGACCGATGTCGACAAATCCTCCGGGGCCGACCAGGGATAGCTGCATGCCGGCTTCGATGATGAGCTTCATCCCCGCCTTGAGATGGATCTCTTGGCCGGCTTCCATTTGGATGGCGCCGCCTGCCTGGGTGTGTTGATCTTGGGCCACGGTGAGAGACATGGTGCCATCGACTTTTTCGCGACGTGCACCCTCGATGATCAGATCACTGCCCTCGCCGATCTTTTCCGTCTTCTTCTTTTCGACCACGATGTCGAGTTTGCCGCCGGAATCCGCTCCGCCGTTCCCGATCATCAATTGCATATTCCCTTCGATGTGTTCGACCTGATTTCGCTTCACATTCAGGTGTTTATCCTGCCAGACTTGCTCCCGCTGATCCCCACTTTTCTTCCCGTCATTTTCCCCGCCGATGATCTGATGACGATCCCCGTAGATACGACTTTTTGAATCGTTCTTGACCCGAACATCCATGTTCTTTTCCGCATGAATGAAAACGCGTTCCTCGTTCTGCTTGTCTTCAAACATCAATTCATTGAATCCATCGCCGCCTTTGGAACTATTTGTCTTGATGTAAGTCTTGGTCTTTTCCTGTTCCGGATCGTAGTGTGGCATTTGATCCTGGTTGTACACGGAGCCCACAACCAGAGGTCGATCGGGATCGCCTTCAATGAAGTCGACGACAACCTCCTGACCGATCCGCGGCAGGGCCATAAAACCCCATTTTCGTCCGGCAACGCTCTGCGCGACACGGATCCAGCAGGAACAGTTTTCGCCTTCCTTGTTCTGTTTCTTTTTCCCCTCCCGGTCCCAGTGAAAGCAAGCCTTGATCCGGCCGTATTTGTCCGTATAGATCTCCTCTCCCTTGGGTCCGACCACAACCGCCGTCTGGATTCCGGAGACGATTGGTTTCGGAGTGACGCGGGCGGGACGAAATTGAATGGAGTCCGGAACACAGGCGAAGCTGTTCGAGTACTCGCTGCCCGTCGGGTCATCGGATTCCGGACCGGGCTGTGACGCGAAATGCTGAATCGAAGTGATCAGATACGATTTCAGCTCCTGTTGTTTGACCGCATTCTCATCCTGATCCGGATGGGATGTTAGTTGGAAAGTATGCCCAGGAGTAAACGTCTTGCACAAACTACTGGCTTGCACCACGTTGTGCGGCACTTCCTCTTCCTCCTGACGAATTCTCGCTTCGCTCTCTGAATCCGATTTCAGCTGGAACTCGCCAGGATAGTCGTAGACTTCGTACTTCCCACTGTCCGGAATGTCGACCGCGATCTTGCTCGAGTTGGAGTTCAGCGAATCCAGGGGTGTCTGGAAGTAGTAATCCGTGTGTTCCCACTTGCCCGAGACAAACTCATAGGCGTGTTCCCAATCCGTAATGTGATCCTGTTGAGTCTGGCTGCCAACGACTCGCGGATAAGTCACTTCCTTCTCTTGACAGGCGGGATAATTCTTTTTGCGACTCAACACCAGCTGGTGCTTGCCATCTTCATGCTTGAAATAGTAGTAAACGCCGTATTGCTCCATGATTCGCGAAACAAAGTTAAAATCGGTTTCTCGATACTGCACACAGTGCTTCACTTTGCGCTGCTTCAGATCGTTGATTCCCTGGAGATCGTGATGCGGTTCAACGTGCAATTCCTCTTTCGTCCGATCAAAGACCGCCTGGATGATCTCATAGATACTCTTGTCTTCTTTTTCCGGAAAGAAGATATAGCACCGTGCCGTCTGTGTCAGAAACCACAACCAGGGAACCATTTCCGCCCGGTAACTGCGGTATTTGAATTGGTTAGTCTGATGCAGCGACACCGGACCGGCCCGGAAGCGGCTGATATACCCGTTGAAGAATCTTGGGGGGAGTTTTTGACCATCCTTCGTTCGCCGGTCGATCTCCAGCGTGACGTTCTTTCCGACGAGTTGGCTGGCAGTCAGGTCCAATCGCGTCGAGACGAACTCGAGCTGGTAGCTGAACAGCCGCGACATGGCCTCCTGACCGGAAAAGCTCGTCATCTGGACTTCGGTTTTGCCCAGTGGCCCCTTCATCATGCGGATTAAACGATCATCCTGTTTGAGTGCCATGGGCTAGTCCCCCGAGGGCGAAAAAATTGCACGGGACCGACCGAGTCGGCCCCATGCATTCGAGATTCGTTGCAGATTGGCGGATTGACGGAACAGAGTCTTACTTCTCGCCCTTTTCCACCTTCCAGGTGGTCTCCACCTTGCCCTTGTTCGAACCCTCGTCGTCGAACTCGGTGTACGTCACCTTGACTTCCTCAAAGTTTCCGGCAACGACGACCGTCGGCGGAGACTCATCATTGCCTGACCCGCTGGTCTGGTAGGAAGTGATCATCACATTCTTCAGTTCGTACTTGAGGTACGTTGCTCGTGCCCCTCCATAGGTAGCCACGGACTCGACTTCCAACTTCGGAATGATCTCCCCCTTCAGGCACTTCTCCTGGAGCTTTGGAGCGGCCTTTTCATACTCGATTGTCAAGGTCATGTCTTCGACAACGGCCGTGCCCCGCCGTCGACTTTGGCCGGTCGTGCCGCCCCCCGGCTTGTGGACTCCCCAATCGAACTGCAAGACATCGATCCATTTGTCGTGATTCGAATCCTTCGACTCCCCATCCACTCCTTCGAATTTCGCAAAAACGTTGCTGGGCATTGTCCGATCTCCTTTTGAGTAACGAACGGAATCCGCAACAGAAACCCGTCCTCAAATGTGATTTGTTTTGCTGCAAGCGACTTTTCACCGGAGACGATTCGTCTCTCGGCCGATCCAATTCGCCTTACTTTTCGCCCTTCTCCACCTTGAAGGTGGTCTCCACGTTGCCCTTGCTCGAACCCTCGTCGTCGTACTCGGTGTACGTCACTTTCACCTCCTCAAAGTTGTTCCCGATCACCACGGTGGGCGGAGCCTCATCGTTCCCCGAGCCGCTGGTCTGGAAAGACGTGATCATGACATTCTTTAGCTCGTACTTGAGATAGGTCGCTCGAGGCCCCCCATAGGTGGCAGTGTGTTCGATCTCCAGCTTGGGGATCACCTGTCCCAGCAGCAGTTTTTCCTGCAGCTTCGGCGCCGCCTTTTCGTACTCGATCGTTAAGGTAATGTCTTCGACGACCGCAGCCCCCCGGCGCCGACTTTGGCCAGTCGCTCCCCCACCGGGCTTGTGGGCTCCCCAGTCGACAGACAAGACATCGATCCATTTGTCGTGATTGGCGTCCTTCGACTCGCCGTCGACACCGTCGTACTTGGCAAACACGTTCGTAGGCATTTGGTTGCTCCTTATTTCAGATCTCAGTTTGGCGGTTGACTTGCGTCGTTGTAACTAAGTTCTCGTCGCGAGCGGCAGGAAGTTGCGTGGAAATTCAGGAGATTTCGTACGCGAACTGACCGTCCTCCGCGACGGAAACCCGGACCCGCCGTATCGACTCGCCCTCGGCCATCCAGCTCAGGAATTCTGCCGACATGGCTGGCAGCAGCGTGCGCGTCAGAATATGGTCCACATTGCGGGCACCCGTATCGACTTCCGAACATCGTTGGACGATCGTATCTACGACCTCCGGGGCGTAGTCAAAGACGGCTCGATAATGATCCTGGACCCGCTTGCCGACTTTGCCCAGCTTCAGCTGGGTGATCTTGCGCATCACCGGATCGCTGAGTGGGTAGTAGGGGACGATATTCACACGACCCAGGAAGGCCGGCTTGAACGTCTTCAGCAGTTCGGGGAAGACCGCCTGCACAAAACCATCCGGTTCCGGCATGGTTTCTGGATCGCTGCACAGGTTCTTGATGAAGTCTGTAGCTGCGTTGGTGGTCATGATGATCACCGTATTCTTGAAATCAATGTCGCGCCCTTCTCCGTCCTTCATCGTGCCTTTATCGAAGACCTGGTAGAAGACCTCCTGTACGCCTGGATGAGCCTTCTCCATTTCGTCCAACAGGACGACGCTGTACGGTTTTCGCCGGACCGCCTCCGTCAGCACTCCGCCCTCTCCGTAACCAACGTA
The DNA here is from genome assembly GCA_964522605.1 of uncultured Pirellulaceae bacterium. Lineage (GTDB taxonomy): Bacteria > Planctomycetota > Planctomycetia > Pirellulales > Pirellulaceae > CAVZLD01. The sequence goes on along the minus strand of CAZFWV010000037.1, from coordinate 22,071 downwards.
CCCGGGAGGCGATCCCATCAGCAGCGAGACTTTGTGTTCTTCCTTGAACTCCGACATGTTAATCACCGTCATGTTCTGTTCGCCGCCGTACAGCAGATCCGCCAGCGTGATCGCCGTCTCGGTCTTGCCGGTACCACTCATGCCAACCATCAGGAATACGCCGATGGGGGTGCGCGGATCGCTCAAGTTCGCGCGTGATGTGCGAATCGAATGGGCAATTCGTTCCAAGGCATGCGATTGACCGACAATCGACTCTTCCATCCGTTGCTGCAGGTTGAGGATGGTACGGATTTCGTCGGAAACCATGCGTCCCACAGGGATTCCCGTCCAGGAGGCAACCGTTTCGGCAACGGCCAGACCGTTGACCTCCGGCAGGACGAGCGGGGATTCGCCTTGCAGTTGTTGCAGCTGTGCTTCTGCTTCTCGAAGCTGCTGCCGCAGCTGATCTGGATCCGGGGGTGCCGATGTCTGTTCGGCGTTCTCCGCTGCAGGTTTGGAATCAGAAGGAGCTTCTTTCGCTGCGTCAGCCGCCGTGGTGCTCTCCGCGGTTGCTTCGGATTCCTCGTTCTTGGCGGTGGACAATTGCTCAAGTTGCGTCCGCAGACGGTGCACCTGCTGGACCAACTCGCGTTCCTGCTTCCACCGTGCTTCGAGTTTTTCCAGTTCTGCTTCGGCGTCTTGTTTCAACTTGCGCAGTTCCGCCAAGGCTTCTTCGTGGTCGATCCCAATCGCGGCTTCGCGTTGGAGAATGTCGATCGAGACGCCCAGTTGTTCGATACGTCGCTGACAATCCTGAACGGCCGGGGGTGTCGCACTCTGGCTCAGACCGATTCGTGCACACGTCGTATCGAGTAAGCTAACGGCCTTGTCCGGCAGTTGTCGGCCGGAGATATAGCGGTTGGAGAGTCGGACGGCATCGACGAGTGCTTCGTTGCGAATCCGGACTCGGTGATGTTTTTCCAAAGTCGCATTCAGTCCGCGAATCATCTCGACCGCGACGGCTTCGCTTGGTTCTTCGACCTTGACGACCTGAAAACGCCGGGTCAGAGCGGCATCTTTTTCAAAGTACTTCTTGTATTCCGCCCAGGTTGTCGCAGCGATGGTTCGCAGTTCCCCGCGTGCCAGAGCGGGTTTGAGTAGATTCGCGGCGTCACTTTGTCCTCCACCGCCCGCCCCGATCAACGTGTGCGCTTCATCGATGAAGAGAATGATGGGGACGGGAGACGACTTGACTTCATTGATGACGGATTTCAGTCGGTTTTCAAATTCTCCGCGGACACCGGCTCCGGCCTGCAGCAAGCCCAAGTCCAATGTGCGGAGCACGACATTGCGGAGCGATTCGGGCACATCGCCCGCCGCCAGACGCTGGGCGAACCCTTCGACGACAGCCGTCTTTCCGACTCCGGCCTCACCCGTCAGGATCGGATTGTTCTGGCGGCGGCGGGTGAGGATATCGATCAGCTGGCGGATTTCGCCATCTCGTCCCAGGACCGGATCGATCTCTCCAGCTCGGGCGCGAGCGGTGATGTCGATGGTGAACTGGTCGAGTGCGGGAGTTTGCGTGGGTCCCGCAGTGCGCCCGGCCGGTTGCGCAGCCGACTCCTGTTGTGCTTTGATTTGCCCGGCTTCGACGGTATTAGCAACCAAAGTCGGCAGATCCTTGCGCAGCGTCTCGACCGAAATCTTCGCCCACTCTGCCGATGCGGCCGTAGCAATTCGATTTAGTGATTCGTCGCCAAGCAGTGCGCACAGGACGTGTCCGGTCCGCGTGGCGACTTCCCCGTAGTCGATCGAACCGACCAACCAAGCTTCGCGCACCAATGCAACCAGATCTGGGCTCAGAGCCGGCGGGCGTGCATTGCCGGTCTTGAAGCGATCGACGGACCGTGTCAGATCCGCCTTGAGGCGTGCCAAGTCGACGTCAGAATGGTGCAGCAATACCGCCAGATCGATATTGGTCGGCTCGAGCAATTTCAGCAGCCAGTGCTCGATCTCGACATTGTAATTGGTGCGCGACAGGCAGAGGCCCGCCGCAGCTTCCAGCGACTGCCGGCAGGTCTCGTTCAGTTTACCCACCAGCTGTTTCAGATTCACGTTTGCCATGGCTCACCTTTCGCTGAGGAAATCATGATCAGCATCGCGGATCCTCCGCGATCGTGAACACTGCATCCTCGACGTCGGAGGATGGAGTTTGAGATTGCGCCCACGTCGTCCACCCCAGATGGGCCGTAAGCTCATGTCCCAGCTGGCACTGGCGCACTTCCTTGCGGCGCAGGACCGCCTGCACTTCGAAATCCATGTCGGGACCGACATAGGCACGAACAAGCTGGGCCAGGCGTGCAAGATCTCGACCGAGCGGGGAGAATCGAAGGAACTGTTCCCACGACAGGGGCCCCAGGCGGATGCGGAACTTACTCTCGATGCCCCAGATTCGCTCACCCGCTACCGCGGTTTGTCCCAGTGTGTTGTTCCAGCCCGTACCATGACGAGGGGTTGTCAGTCGCGTCTGATCCGACTCCTCCAACCGCAGCCACTGACCCTGAAACTGCACGAGCGAGACGGGTACGCGAAAAACGTCTGCGATCATTCGTTCGAGAGAAACCGCATTTCGCGGGAAATGGGCAAATAGCCCCGAGTAATACAAGAACGTTTCGTCATGGAGATCCAGACGATCAAGGAGTTCCGGGAAGCCGAGTCCCACGAGACTCAGAACACCGGTGGTGAAGCGATCGCTGCCACGACGTCGAGCGGTGCGGACGGCTGCTTCGTACAAGACAGGGAAATGGTATTTAGCCCACGCCTGGTAAAAGTGGGAGATGATCCGATGGTGAAATAGATCGATAAAATCGCGCATCGCATGATCGCGCGCGCGAACCCGATCGATCAACATCTGCGTGTAATGCCGCGGAAGCACCCCGCTCGGTCCGGTCAGCCCGAGAAATGCGACAGACATTTCTGCCGATTTGCCCGGCGCCCCATCCGCAGAGGATTCGACCGCTGGTCGATACTCCACAATCGTGCTCGTCGGAAAGGTGTGTGAGACATGTCCGCGGAAGCGAACGATCTCGGCGCTCGGCGGGCCATCTCTGCCGACTTCACAACGGTTTCGACCCGATTGCTTTTCCTGATGGGCGGCAATCGTCAGGAGGCGGACCGCCTGGAAGAATTCGAACTGCGACGGCTGCTGCGTCAATTGCTCGAGTGGGCTCGTCGGTTCTGACAGCGGGGGGCGGGCGTTCACAGCAGCACCTTCTCGCCGGCACGGGCGGGTCCTCGATAGAGATAGCCTTCCCGCTTGTTCGTCGTAACGAGCGTTCTGGTGAAACTGTTGATCGAACTGTAGAGACCGAGGAACCGATCGAGCACCGAAGAAAACAGGTACGCTCCGCTTCCAGTGAATTTCTCTTCGTCGAGCTGCAGTGTTACTTCCAGACCACGACAAAAACCTGCCGCGACGGGGCTTGGTACGCGTCCCACAATGCGACGAGTCGACACGCTTAACAACCCCTCCATCATCGCTCGTGTGCTATCCGAATCAGCAAGATCGTAGAGTCTGAGAATTTCGCGCAGGGCATCGGCACCGTCGGCACGATCGATCAATGACAGATGGTTGAGTGTCAAGTGAGAGATTAAACGCCATCGCGTTCCGTGACCCAATGCCGGGCGAAATGTCTTGGTCGGTGCAGTCACGCACTGAACAGCCGCCAGACCTCCTGTCTGCGCATGCAGCGTCGGTTGTCCGCCGCCGAAAGGTAACCGCCCGGGGAGATCCCGATTCAGACAGGTTGTTTCGATATCCAGCGTCCAATCCGAGGCAAGGTGAGGATCGAAATCGAGATCGACCAGCGACAGATAAACTTCCGTGCCGCGATCGACTTCACTACCTCTGTTGCCGCCGACGCGACGCGACGCGTGCCAGAAGCGGGGCGAAGCGTCCTCCAGTGATTCATGCTGAAGCGAATAGAACGGCGCGTAAGTGACCGTTTCGTGGGTTGGTGATGTAGCCGTCACGCGGTCAACGGAGAACACTTCGTGCGCCAAAGGATGACGCGCATCGGGGATCACATGGTATTCACTCTGTGTATGACTCAGTCGAATCGGTTCGGCGCGCTGTGGATAGAGGTTGACCATCGGGGTGCAGCCGAGCAGGAATGTATCGCGTTCAACATTCTGTTCCAATTCCGCGACGTAACGATTCAGATATACATAGAGTTCCAGCTTCGGCTGATTGCCCACCTCGGCAAGCAGTTCAGGCGTTAGCCCCAGAAGATCGAGAAATAGAAATTTCTGGGGAAAGACAAAGAACTCATTGAGTAACCGGTAGCCGAGAAACGACCGCGGCGAATAGTCGATCAGCCCCTCATCCCGTTCGAAACCTACCGGCTGGATCGCATCGCGATAAAGCAAGCGCGGTTCTGGGTGTCGCACCGACGGACAGACTGCCACGCCCAGAACGTGATTCAGCAGCAGCTCATAAAGTGTATAGACAAACGGCTCGGATCCGTTCAAGAAGAACCGCAGGCGATCGATCTCGAACCGATCGAAGGCCACAGCATCGGAATAGGATGCCAGCTCGAGTCGAATTACGGCTTGTGCATCCCGCGTAAAGGCGGTCGCGGGCGCTGAGAATGGCTGGCCTTGGAATTCGGCGGAAACCAATTCGAGCGGCCAAGCCGTTACGGGATAGCAGGTTCGAAAGCGGCACGGCGTCCCATAGTTCGTCACCTCCGTCTCGATTGCGGTTCTCCGGGGAATGGAATGTCCGGCCGTGAGTTCTGCTTGCGCACGATCCAGCGTAAAGCGGGCAATCGCGGTACTCGGAAAGGGAGCCAGGTAGTGCGGATACAGCGTATTGAGAAACGCTTCCGTGATTTCTGGAAAGTCGTCTTCGATCTTGTACCGAGTTCGGGCGTTCAAATAGGCGAACGCTTCGATCATCCGCGACACGTGGGGGTCTTCAATCGCCTCCCCCGACATCCGCAATCGCCCCGCGATTTTCGGATGCGCGTCGGCGAATTGGGCGCCCATCTTTCGGAGAAAGGCGAGTTCACGGCTGTAATAGGGAAGCAATTCGTCCGTCATACTGCTTTGACTTTGAAGTTAGCGGAGGCCGGCTCAAGTTGCGAATCGAATACAACAGGCTCCGGGGCCGGCTCAGCAAAAAGCACAGCGTCGATCCGGAAGTGGAGTTGTCGATCACCACGCTCACCCGGCTGCACCAATTCGACTCGAACGGACTTGAATCGCGGTTCGAATTTCTCAAGCACCTGCTGGATGATTTTTCGCAATTCCTCTCGATTGGTTGCCGTTGCCATATTCGCGCCGGTGAAATCCGGGATTCCGTAATTGACGAGCGACAGGTCCAATTCTTCCAAGTTCGGAGGCCAGGCGACGCATCGCCACCGCGTATTCAAAAGGTTTTCCAAATCCCGCCGCACGCTCTGCTTCAGCTCACGCAGAACTTGTTGCCGGGACTTCGGCAGTTCCCGCTTCGCCGTGACGTCGTCGTCAATTAAACGGTCGAAGACCGACGGGACAAGTGGTTGATCATCTCGAATCTTTGCCATCAAGACACCGAACTAGATCAAACGGCAAGGGATCCACGGGTCACAACATCGGCGACCAGCCCCAAAGAACAAAGTGATTCTCTCGTGGGTTCGATTGCTAGGCGATGACTCAAGAATGACTTCGTTGTTTTCCAACGAGGGTGGCTGCGGTCGAGCGCAGCGAGCCCCCAGGTCACGCGACTGGGGGCTCGACGCTCGTTCCTCGCGTCTCGACCCCAGCCACTCAAATGCCGAAGTTGTTCTTGAGTCATCACTAAGTCAGCTTGTTGCATCCCACGCGAATTGGAGTTGTTTGATCTCGAGTATCGCCTGTTCTTTTTCGCCGGCCAAAAACATTCGCTGGCCCACTCCACGAACGGGTGCAGCATCCTCTCCGCACCAATCGGTCATGCGACCCATTTTGAGCGCATCGCTTTCGGACATCGCGGAATCGACATATCGCGCCGGAATGAACACTTCCCCGTCCGGCCCTTCCCGGAAGACGATATGCGCTCCGCGCCACAACAGGTCGCGTGCTTGCTTTGGTGGACGAAACTCGATCGACTCGACGGCTTCAAATGGTACCCAGTAATACTTGCCGTTTGTCGTCAAGACTTCGAAAAAGGGTGCACACAAATCATCCAGGTCACGCCAGTCATCAAACGCATTCCCATCACATGTGCCGTGCGGATGCAGCCGGTCGGTTTCTGCTTGTGCGAGGAGTTCACTGGCTTTTTCGAGATCACCATCCCGCAGCGCGATCGATGCATCAAGGTGAAGTCGCATAATCGGTGAGACTTCGCTCAGGAACTCAGGAAGTCGCCCTTCCTGAAAGAACTGCTGCCGCGCCGTTTCGGCCCGGATCAATTGACGGATCAGACCCGCACCGACGATCAGTTCCGAGTCTTGCTGGGCCAGCGTCTCCAGTTGCTTATCCGCTCGTTCCCATTGGCCATCGAGACAGAGCAGCTCGCAGAAAAACCCTCGACTGTTTGTATCGTTCGGGTTTTTCTTAACCAGCTCGATGACGGCCTGAAGGGCTCCCGTCAAATTGCCGGCATCAAAAAGTTCGCTCGGACTGGACATGGATCAACTTCTCCTCGTTTGAAGTCATCGTCTGGTTATGCTGGCGGGAAAGGCATTCATCCGCGTCTCCGCGACCCGCGCAACATGGCCACCAAACGGATGGACGTATTGATGCCCTCGATTTCGTAGTGTGGCAGCAGGTGCATCACGGCGCGCATCGCTCCCGACTCACCCGGTACTGTCGCCACCTGCACATTGGCCTCGCGCAACGGGTAGCGGGCGCGAGTTTCCGGCGACGCATCGGAATCGGGCGTTGTGTAATCTGCGATCCACCGCTGCAGGTCTTGTTCCAGCTTGTGAGCATCCATATCCCCACCGATTCGGTCCCTCCCCATCGCCTTGAGATAGTGGGCAAAGCGTGAGACGCAGAGCATCGAGTGCAGCATGCTTGAAATCCTGGCATTCGTCGTTGCGGACTGCTGATCGTATTTCTGGGGCTGCTGTAACGAAGGAGTTGAGTAGAACGCGGAATACTCGGTATCTTGGCAGTCACATAGCGAGATAAACCCCAGTTCGGCCAGATGCTTCTCAAGTTCGTCGGTCACGATCACGTCCGTCGACGACTTGGGGGCGATACCAAATGGGTCCGTCGCAAACGAGTGAACCGGCAGATCCGTGATCAATCCGGCGTCATCCAGATCGCGATGCACGCCGTGGATATCCGCCAGCCATCCCGTGCGTGCAAACGCACGGATCAGATTGCCCGCAAAAGCAAAAGCTGCACCGGCCCACAGATATCGGTTGCGATCCTGGCCGGCGACATCTTCGCGGAATACGAACCCATCGACGCGACGGCCATCGTCCATGTAGGGCAATCGCATCAAGACGCGAGGCAACACGAGTGCCAGAAAGCGTGCGTCCTCTTTTTGGCGGAGCGATCGCCAGCGCAAATAGTCCAAGCTGGAGAAGATCTGTTCGTAGTTGCGGTGACGCTCCAGCTCGCCAAAATCCTCCAGGCCAAATAGTTCGGGACCTGCGTTGGCAATGAAGGGACAGAACGCGGCGGCGGCGACTTGGGACAGTTTGTCGAGCGTGTCCAAGTCTGTGTTATGCCGCCCGACCATGTAATCGCCGACCAGGACACCGAACGACTCACCGCCCGCCATCCCGTATTCTTCTTCATACACCTTCCGAAAAATCTCACTCTGGTCGAACTCAAGAGCACGATCCAGGTCGCGCTGCAACTGGGACCAGGAGACATTGAGCACGCGCACCTTGACGCTCGGGCGATCGGGATCATCCTCCCGCCAAACCTTTTCGACCAGATACATCAGTCCCCGCCAGCTGGCTTCGAGCTGCTGAAACTGCGGGTGGTGCAGGATGCGATTCAATTGCCTGTTCAACAATCGGTCGAGGATACCGACTTGACGATTGAGTTCGCGGAGCACGTCCTGTGCGGACTGGAACTGCCGCCCCCCAAACCATTCGCGCAAGGCTTCCGCGGGTTTCTGCTCGCCAAGAAACCGTTGCAGGCGAGAGCTACTTCGGCTGGACGGCAGGCTCGTTGCCTCCGCAAGGGACTCAAGCAGCGTGGCGGCGGATGACAAGTCCTGGGCCGCAGAAGTCTGCTCCGGCGGCGCAGCATCAACAGTCGTCTGGCGAACTGTTCGATCGGGTTCGGCGTCCGCGTTCATCGCCAGATCCTGCATTCCTGACTTTACGCATGACACGGCGGCGCGGGCCGAGTGCGCCCACCGTCACGAGCGGGAAACATAGACCGGACTAGTGCTTTGTCTCAAAAGTCACAGTCAACGTAGGCCGACTTGTCAACGTAGGCCAACTTGAGACAAGACGGCCTACAGTATTGAGACAGAGCCTAGCCGCCCAATTGCGGAATCTTGGCCACCATCCGCAAGGACGCGTTCAGCTCCTCCATTTGCAGGAAGGGACGCAGCCACGCCACCGCGTTGTACGCCCCTGCCTGGCCCGGAATGGGTTCGACCACCACTTTTGCTTCGCGCAACGGAAACTTCTTTCGCTCGTCCTCGGAAGCATTATCCGAGGCCGCTACATAGTTGTTGATCCAGCGATTCAAGTCGCGTGTCAGGTCGTCCGTCTCCCGGAAGCTACCGATCCAGTCCCGCGCAATGGCCTTCAAGAAATGAGCAAACCGCGACGTGGCCATGATGTAGGGTAATCGCGCCGAAATCTGAGCGTTTTCGGTCGCTGCGGGTCGGTCGTAGACCTTGGATTTCTGCGCCGTTTGGCCGCCAAAGAAGACGGCGTAGTCGGTATTCTTGTAGTGAACCAGTGGCAGGAATCCGAGCTTGCTCAATTCCGCCTCGCGACGGTCCCCGATCGCCACCTCCGTGGGGCACTTGAGATCCGTGTCGCCGTCTTCCGTCTTGAAGATATGCGCCGGCAGTCCCTCCACTCGTCCTCCACTATTCGCTCCGCGAATTGCCGTACAAAAGCCGTGCTGAGCAAACGCATCGGTCAAGCGTGCTCCCAGCACATACGCCGTACTCATCCAGCAGTACTGATCGTGCGCTACACCAATCGCTTCGCCTTTCGATCCCAGGGGGACTTCCTCGAAGTTGAAATCATCAACGGGTTTCGTATTCTTCCCATAAGGCAAACGGGCTAGGGTTCGGGGAAGCGTCAACACGACGAATCGCGAATCCTCGCTATCGCGGAACGACTTCCATTTCGTGTATTCGACCGTGTCGAAGATCTTTTCCAGATCTCGCGGTTTCGTCAGGTCGGTCCAATCGTCAAAGCCAAACAGGCCTGGGTTGGCAGAAGTGATGAAGGGGCAGAAGCCTGCAGCCGCCACCTGCGACATCTTGCCCATCAGCTCGATATCGTCGTTCGAATTCTCAAACTGATAGTCTCCGATCAATGCCCCATAGGGCTCTCCGCCGGCCATATCGAATTCGGCCGAATAGATCTTTTTGAACGTCTGGCTCTGATCGAACTCAACCGCCCGATCCAGATCCTTAAACAACTCGCGCTTGCCGCAGTTGAAGACCTTCAGTTTGAGCTGTGCACTCGTTTCACTGTTGTAGACCAGATACCACAGACCGCGCCAGCTACCCTCCAATTGCTGGAATTCCGGTTTGTGCATAATGGCGGCGAGTTGTTTCGAGATGACTTCATCGACCTTCTGAATTCCCGCGGTAATGGATCGAATGACGTCCTTGTCGAACGAGACCGTGCCCTTCAAGGCCTCTTCGGTCAAGGCCTTGAGCAGCTCTTCTGCCCGCGACCGCTCGGTCTGTTTTGTCGCAGAGATGGCCGCTTCAAGTACACTGGGGGCCTGCGCTTCTGCTGAAACTTCGGCTTGACCTTCGACCTTTTCTTCTTCACCTTTGCTCATCGATCGACTCCCCCAATTGAGTACCAAATTGGAAAACTGAGCTACGCTGCATCTCTCGCGCAACTCGAAACGGCCGCGGACTCCAGCCGCCGCAAAGGCATCGATGTCGTGCCGACGTTCATCGGATCAGCCTAGGGCGGAACAAGGAGCTTGCCACCTGGATTATGATTCCTCCGGCGCGTCGGTTGATTCACCCGACTTCAGTCCCAATTCCGAGGAAAGCTTTTTCAACTCGTCCGTGTTTGTCAGAACTTGTTCGAGCAAATGCTCCAAGTCATCACTCCGATCGATCTTGGTCAGCAGGTCGCGCAGCTTATCGCGCGTTTCCAGCAGCTTCTGCAGCGCCGGTACCTGCTTGGCCACATTTGCCGGCTCAAAGTCTTCCAGCGAGTTGAATTTCAAGTCGACGGCCATTTCGCTGCCGTCTCCCTTCAAGGTGTTTTCCACGCGCATCTTCAGACCCGGGGTCATCCGCTTGAGCACATCATTGAAGTTGTCCCGATCGATCTGGACAAACTTGCGGTCTTTCAACGGCTTCAACGGCTCCGTCGGATTGCCCGAGAAGTCTCCCATCACGCCCACGACGAAGGGCAGATCCACCTTGATCTGTGCACCTTCTCGCTCCACTTCGTACTTGATGTGCACGCGGGGCTTCCGAACGCGACTCAGCTTGTCGTGAATACTTGAACTCATAATCTTTCCCCTTGCGAAGAGACCATGCAGCGAACAGGGGCAACAGAAGTGTCGCGCCGTTCTATGCGATCGCTGGTCACTTTTCAAGTAGCACAGAAATTATTCTTGATCTTCCTCGGGATTCCGAATCCCCGTCCAACGAAACATATCTTTGCGGACATTGTCGTCCGAAATCAGCTCGGTCAACAGTTCATTCAACGGCATCCGTCCCCACCGCACGGCCTGTTGAACACAATAAGAAACCGGAGAATGGGGTTCAGTGCGGCGGAAGAAGTCTGCCACCTGTTCCAATACGCGGAAGGCATCCTCCCGTCGATTGAGGTTACCGAGGCTACCGAGCGATGCCACCGTTCCGCCAGCGTCTTGTTCCGCAGAACCTCCCGCGGATGATGGATCCACCGCGTCCGCGTCGCTTTCCGTATCAGCATGTGGGAGTCGGTCGCGGCAGAGACTCATCACTCGAGCGCGAGTTTCCTCGAACGCTGCGCGGATCTCGGAAGATGCCGGTGCCAGCGAAAGCCCGGATTCGTCGCGGCCACACTTCTCGTCGAGGATTTGACAAAGTCCCGCAAACTCCTCCTGAGCGGCTCCTATATCATCCACCAGATCCTGAAAGAAATCCACCGGGGTGGCCGCTGCCAAGCGATCGCGGTCGCCCTCGGAATAGTCATTGAATGTTCCACTGGTCAGTGCCGGCAGGTCGCCATCTTCCCACGTGATCGGAAGTGCCAAGATCGGATCGATCAACACGGGCCCGTTAAGATTCTCCAACATGCGGACCGTGTGCAGAACGCCCTCTTCCTCGTCCGGACGCGGCTCAATCGTTTCCCAGAAGTTCTTTACGAGTTCCTTTGCCAAGCGAAAACCGTCCCGCAAACCGGCGTAGCCGTACTTGCGCATGAGGGCTTCGATCAACCAGGCTGTGATCCAGAGGTCTTTCCATGTCGAAGAAAGTACTTCGAGCGAACGGTTCAACAACTGGTCCCAGTCGGGGGCTTCGGGCACCGGCTCGCCGGGAAACGCCGGTCCGTGCAACTCATAGGTCAGCCGCGCCTTTTCAGCGGCTCGAATCGTGTCACGGACACGTCGCAGTTCGCGCCGCATTTCTTCGCGGGCTTCATCCGATGCGTCGCTCGAGGGGGGCTGCAAGAGCTGTTCGAAATTCAGAATCGACGGAGTAGCCATCTTGATCCTCAAGCGTTCGTCGCGAACGGCCAGGCCCGGCTGTTCGTCGGACAGGCACCTACCTTCCAGTTCTTAGCTTTTTTTGACGACCGAATCATTTTTGACGGCCGGATCAGCCATCAGCAGCCCCCATTTTACGGAGTGAGAACGCGAGTTGCTCCAGGACTTTGGCATGCAGGCGGCTGGCCCAAGACTTGCTGATTCCGAGGCGATCGGCTGCCTGTTGCAAGGTGAATCCATCAAAATACACGCTGCGGATCAGTTGATTCGCCTGGCTGGGAAGCGCATCGACGAGCTCCACCAGTTTCTGGCAGATTTCGCGCTGCGCAACGACGGTTGGCCCAGCTTCCGTGTGCGTGTCGACAATGCCCGAATCGCGCACACTCGGCTGATCGGCCGCCTGACTGCTCAGGTAGACGACGGCCAGTTTTTCGGTGACGCCCCGGAACCAGGAAGCCTGAGCATCCAGCGGCGCCGCCTCCGGATGGGAAGCATTTGCCGCGTCTTGCGAGAGGACCTCCGTCGCCATCCGTTCGTAGCGCAAACGCCGATATTGTGCGCGACTGGTCCAGGTCATCTGGGCCAACCCATCGTAAATCGCACCCCGAATCCGATAATACGCAAAGGTGGTAAACTGCGTGCCATGCTCAGGATCAAAGTCCCGGGCCGCTTCCGCCAACCCCACTTCGCCGTAGGCCACGAGGTCATCCAGTTCAACCCGCACAGGTACGCTTCGCCGAATGCGATGTGCCAGAGAATAGACGAGCGACTGGCCCTCGGTAATCAGTTCCTCTCGTTGGTCACCGGATTTTGCCATCACACGTTCTCGCACAAATGGGACCAAAGACGTTCAAGACGCGAGCGCGCGTGCGGCGCATCGAGCAGCGACTCCGCAATTTGGGAAGACATTTCGAACCACGTTTCGGCCGATAGCTGCAGCGGATGCAGCCGGGCATGCAGGAGTGAGGAAACGAGTTCGGGAACAACTGCCTCCAACTCCACCGAGGAGTTCTGGTGGCGTCGCGCCACCCGGAGCAGCGACTCCTTCTCTTCCGCCGTCAACCCGGGATCGCTCTCGTGACGTGCGAGTGTCTCCTCCAAAACACGTTCAAGTTCCGAGAGCTCCAACCTGGACACTTGGTTTGGCTCCGTCTCTTGATACGGCGATCCGTGGCCATCGGGCGCATTCTGCGAAGCCGACATGAAAGCTCCTCCACGACGAACTCAGGACTACTGAAAACCACAGT
>CAZFWV010000037.1:0-8895 GCA_964522605.1 uncultured Pirellulaceae bacterium | reverse complement strand
TTAACTTGAAAACACGACCTTGTAGACCAGGACGCCAATCACAATCACCAGCACCGTGTTGACGAACATACCGACGTCGGCAGCTGTCAGAAAACGTCGGTCCGCGTGAATCGCGGGCTCACTCCATTCTACCTCTTCTTCGGCATCAATCATCTTGTCGATGACGCCCTCGACAAAACACCGAGTATCCGGCGAGCCGCCCGTGGCAGCGAAATACAGGCCTGCGAGAATTCGGCGGCTACCACCGGACTGCTGCGCGAAACCGCTGGCCAACACCTTTCTCATTCGCACCGAAAGGCTACGGATCTTACAGAGCAGGCTATAGAGCTGCGTATTTCCCAACTTTCCAAGGCCACCGGGTTCACGAAACAGCCGGTAGACAAAATCCTCGAACGCACCGCAGGCGTGCGCAGCGAGCGCTTCCAAATTCAAAGCGGTCGGAGTATTGGACAATTCGAAGCCGCGCCCGAATCGCGCCCGAGACTTTTCGGGCCCCACGCGGCGAACGAGTTCCAGGAATCCCTTCTCCGCTTCCAAGCCAGTAACCAGTACCGTTACCGGACAACGAATTTCCGTTGTCGACTCGACTGTTTCCAGATCCTGCTTGACAGCCTCGGGAAGTTCGCGACCGGCGATCAACGAGTTCTGCATCACCTCCCACGAGACCGTTGTCAAGATTCCATTAAGTGGGCAGAACGGCTGACGTCCGCGGCGAATCAACTGACAGATATGACGCAGTTGTTTGGCAGAGGTTTCCTTTTGTTCACGCGTCAAAACGGTTCGGGGAGTTTCGCCAACCGACCGACGTGTTCCGCCCGGAACCAACGAGTTACGGATGCCGGCAACGAGAGTCCCCCAGATTGAGCCTCGCACATCGAGGTCGGATTCATCAAGCGCCGGTTCGGACATCGCAGGACGATCATCCCTCGTCTCCGGTACTCCGTCGGAGACGAGCGTCGCGGTCACCCCGCCTTGCTGCTGCAGTGTCTGATCAACACGCGGGCCGCCCAAGGTTTGAGGAGTGTTTACGACAGCCAGGCAACTGGCATCGAGGCAGACGAGAAACACACCTCGTTCGTTCGCATACCATCGCAACGGATGACGTCCCTCGGGAATGGCGCAAACGGGGAACTTCTTTCCCGAGGCATCCATCAGGCGATCTGCGTCGGCGGGTGAGTGCGGCCCCAGAACGAGGAAGATTGGCAGCCTGGTAAGATCCAAGTGATTTGCGCGCAGCGCACGTAGGCCTTCCTGCCAAGCGGCGTCAATCCGCGGGTGTGACGAGACATTCCCTTCGAGGAACAGCTTGACCGTCTGCCAGGCAAGGAGGGGAATTGCAATCAATAGGACGGCAACGAGCCACCCTTTGCTGGCGACAAAGTGCCAGAAATCCGCGCGACCGACCCAATTCCAATACAGTAAACCCGCAGTGATCACGAGTGCGGTCAGAAACAGGAACAGCAAGACCGCCACCCGGGTCGGCAGCGACATTCCCCAGAACCGCCGGGGATGACCGATCATGCGCCAGGGCCAACCAAAGATGATTCGAAATGGTGCGGTGAGAACACGCAGCGGATTGAACAGAAACCGGTTCAACAGGCTATTCAGTGGACTCACCGCCGCTTCCTCTCTCAATCCACCCCAGCAGAGTTGCGAATCGCGAGAAAAACGACCCGCGTTGATCGTTCACGATCCATGACCGGCTCGAAAGCGCCCGCAGCTAGGCAGGTTATCGCGTCAAACGTTGCGGTCTCTCGCATCATCGTCAAACCGACAAATCGCGTAAGAGCTTCCGGTTCCAGCGTGGCAACGCCGTTTGTTTCAGGCGTCATGCCGGAGTGCGGCGTCATGCTGAATGAATCGGAGGATGGGTCGCGAGGTTTCCCCCACCACCACCAACCGAACAGCAGGACGAAGCAGAGCAGTACCACGGTCGCCAGGCTGGTCGCGACCAGGCGATAGCGGCCCGACAGCGGGGGCGCGCCGCGGATGGGCTGGGGATCGATCTCCATATCCGGCCGTCCAAGGCCGTATTTGATGGAGCGGGCCGTTCGACTTGCCCAAGATTCCACATCCGGCGGAAGTTGCAGTTGCTCGGTTAGAAAAAGCCGATCATCGAAATTGTAGAGTCCACGGAAACCTAACACGACACAGACGTAATAGACTTCCAGGGCGTCGCGACGCGAAAGTCCCGCGGCCTCTTTCGCTTTGCGGTAAAACTCGACGGATGCATCGTTGGTCGCAAAAAAAGCGAATTCGAGCGAATTCTCCGTCCACCACTTTCGACCATCCCAATCGGCCTGCTTGAGGACTTCATCGATCCAGGCGACGATCGCATACTTGGCGAGTTGCCAATCTTTCTTGTCGCCAAGCCGAGCTTCCGCGTCCCGGAGACTATTCTCGATGCCCTCGCGCTCGGCTCCCGGTTCGCGCGCCTCATTGCGATTGATGCGTTCAAGCAAGTCAATGACATGCAGGAAGACCGGATCAGTAGCAAGGGCAAAATCGGGACTCATTTCGATACTGCAGGAGGCACGGCGAACAAAGCAAACTCAAGGATCGCTCGCTTATTGTCCTTCACGAGTTCGAGTTGCCGTTGTCCTTTAAGCGTTTCCTTATTGCCAACGTATTCTTCGGCAAAACGAAGAGCGAGCGTCTCCTCAGCCAGGACATTTTGCCATGCCGCGTTCTGCCGATCGCGAACGACTTCGTAATAGATCCATCCCTGATGTGTTGGAAAAACCTTCGGCGGGCGCTCGACCTCACGTTTCTCGACACTTGGGATCGCGTATTGAAACAGCCGGTCAACCTTGCTGTCGCTCCCAAGTTTCCAGTCCAGGTTCCCTTCGTCCAGCAGGACACGACACTCGTCTCGCGAGACATTTCTTCCGAGGACACCCACGTACCATTTCCAGCCGGAATGGAGCCATTCTGATTTGATGTGGACACACATCCCCAGCTGTCGGCCCTCGAAATAGCGCATTTCATAAGGCACACCGCCCGGCCCGGGCGTCTCTTTGAGCAGCTCGCGAATTCGCAGATCCACCCATTGAAAGATTCGGGCCAGGTCGTCGTGATCGTAGGGTGGGATCTCCGGGGTCCGCCTCACCTTTTCGTCGAAGATCGACAGCATTCCCACGACCCGGCAGAGTTCCGTATATGCCCACAAGGGGTGAACTCCCTGGGCAAATGTCAAACAGCTCAACACCGCATAGGCCTGATTGAGCTGGATCAGCTTCAGCAGTTCGTCCAGGTCGCCCGGCTCTTGACTGCTGAACGTCAATCCTCGGTCCACGGCTCGCTGACTGAGGGTCTCAATGCGCACCCCGATGTAATCATACAAGGGTCGGACGAGATCCATTCCGAGCGGCGCCCACGCATCGAGCGCAAGGGAAGGCGGAAAATAATCATCGTCCAGGACCGGCAGTGCCGCTTCGCCCCCCGCTCGCTTAATGCGCGCGATCGGCAAAGTCTCCCAGCCTTCCAGATCGTCCGTCGATAACAGGATCCGCCAATTGACCTCGCGAAACTGGATCTCCTGTTCGTTTCCCCCGGCGCTCTCATCCGGGATCGGCAAAACGGTTTCGCCAAATCGCTCCCCCAGGTTTCGCCGCCCCAGTCTAAGCTTCCGGCAACCGAGATAGACCATCACGGTCGCCTGATCCTCCAAGGCCGGTTTCAGATCGACACGATCCGGCTCCTGCCCGAGTTCCACGTCGATCAACGAACCATCTCGAGTTCGTGCTCGACAACGTGTCACCTGAACCTGGAAGTTGCTTAGCGCCTCCGTACTCAGCTCAATGCGATGCAAACCGTAGTTGTATGGATTGTCGCTCTGCAACGCAGTTGCCAGAAGCTCACTCCAATACCGATCCGCAGACTGAAAATGCTGCGGACGCAGAAACATTCCTTCGGTCCAGTGGACAGGGCGATGTTGCATCGATGAAAGGTTGCTCTGGTGCAGATCTGTGGCGTTTCGGCAACGACGCTGCACGATGGGAAGGCTTCCCAGCAGGCGTGCCAACGCGCGAATCGACGACTATAATGCTACTTGCCGAATGATGGGAGGACAGACCAAGTCGCGTCGCGTCTGCTATATCCGACAGCGTGAACCAAAAAATCGTACCGAATGCGGGGGGTAACTGCAATGCCCGGGGAACGCGATGGGCCATCGGCAAAGCATACCTCCTGGCGAGGCGACTGGGATGCCCATCCATCGGCGGCGTCCTCTGCCCTGATTCCCTGGTTCCTGGCCCTCGTCTGTTTGACGCTCGCTGCACTCCTGGTCTGGCTGCTGTTGTGGCCCGCCTTGGCCCACAAGCGGACCACGCATTTTCTCTCGATGACCGGAGGTGGCATCGACAATCAGGCTGGGGGGGTGCCCCCGCTTCTCTTCGCGGAGGATGATGCACGGCGACTGGCTGATGTCGACGTGGTAATCAGGCACGAATCCCGCGTACTCACATCGGACAAGATCGATTCCGTCGACGAGTGGTTGCAGCTACCTCCACACGCCGAGGATGTCCTGCTGGTTTACGTAAGTGCCCAGGGAGTGAGCCACGTCGGCAAAGATGCTACGACTACGCCCTACCTGCTGTGCGCCGACTTCGTCCTCCTCGATTCCGACCGGAATGGACGAGTCCCGCTTCAAGCCATCGCCGTCGACGACCTCTTAAAAACACTCTGTCGTCGCCAAGCCGCCGCGAAATTGCTCATTCTCGACATGGGTACGGTGATCACGGATCCCCGGATGGGAATCGTCGTCAATCAATTCCCCTCCCTGCTGAAAGACTCCGTCGAAAAAACGGGCGATCCGAAGCTTTGGGTATTGACGTCACATCGCTTGGGGCAGATCGCTCACCGGATCTACCCCTTGGGGAATTCGTTGTTTGGCTGGAGCGTCATGGACCGGCTGCGAGGGCGCGGCGACACCGACGGTGATGTGACACTCGGAGAACTGTATCGGGATGTCGTTGCCGAATGCGAACGGATTTCCGGAGGACAGCAGATCCCCGAGCTTCTGTGGGGATCTGGCGCGACAAGCCGTCCTTCAGAGGAGTCTCGGGACGTCGTCCTGGTCGGCGGACTGCCGCAAACCGCTGCCGAGGAGACTGAAGCAGACGCCTCGCCATCGCAAGCGTTTCGAGCAAACGTTGCTCCGATACCCGCGGGATTAAGGGACTTACTTCGACAAGCCTGGCAACTGCGCGATGATCTAGAGGACGATTCCGAGGAACTCGACAGGGGTTTTTGGGAGCCGATCGAGTATGCGCCGTATCTCTGGCGTCATCTGAACGCACGCTTGCTGGACCTGGAATTCCGCGCCTCGGGCGGAGTGGCGATCGACAAGGAACAGGTCCAGGAATCGGTGGCGGACTACATTAAAGGGCTACAAAGTTTGCGGGAAATCCAACAGGTTTCGGTCAAACCTGTCTTGCTACAACAGCTGATGCGTGTGGCTGTCGACTTTCATTCCGCTGCAGGCTCCCCGTCTCGTGAAAGCTTTGACCTTCCCTCCCCCGAATTCGACTCTGTAACAAAAACGGTTCGCACTTACTATCGTGTGGCCTACCGAGCCGTGGACTATGTGCGCTGGAACGGTCAACAGAAAGCTCTGGCCGCGAACACGATTTCCACCGATCGCTGGGAGGGCGCGATTACTTCCTTGCTGGAGAGCCTAATTGCTTTTCGAAAAACGCTCGATCGACTCGATGGACAGAGCGCGAATGCTGAGCTGGTTGGTGATCTGCAGACACAGGGTCAACAACTAGCAGACTGGCGCACCGAACTGGACGCGCTGCTCGATGCCGATGTCCGATCCGCCATTCGAGCGATCGACGAACCGAGCGGTCGGTTGCACGCGCAGCTGCTGTTGGGCAGTCCGTTGATTACCGCAGCACAACGAGATGCACTGCGATCCGCTTTGGAAGATAGCGTTCCGAAGACGGTCGCTCTGCACCCGGAGTCTTTGCCACTTCGGCCAGGGGGAGTTCCCCTGTTTCGCCCTCCGGACCCGACACTTTGGCGTGAGCAACTCGAGCTTGAATCGCTACTGCAGACCTTTTTAGACCACACGGAGGAGAGAGAAACGCCAACACCTCTTCAGCAGTATCTAGCAGCGGCCAAGAAGGCAACGTGGGACTCAACGCAGGAGTTCCTTGAGATGCAGAAGGTTGCGACGTGGCTCGGCGAGTATTACGCGCGACTACCTGACGAAATCGCCGTGGCATGCGAACAGAAACCCGCTCGCGCCGAACGCCTCGTGCGTCTGCTGGATGCACGGGACGCGATGGATGTCGATCAGCGAGTTCGTTCCACGGCAGGCCTTTTTCCGACTCTTCGCTTCCAAGCGCCCAAGGCAACCGGTCCCTGGATTGTCGATTGGATTCCGACACCGGATCGTTGGATTCCATCCACGTCGGGAGCCGCCCCGACACTTCGGCTGACTACGACGCCACAAACGATTGTTCTGCAGATCGAGTCTCCCGGCGAACTGCCGAAATCCGTTCAGCTTCAGGTCGCCGGAGTAAATCCGAATGAGTTGTCAATTCGCGGGCAGGATCGTCGGCGCGAGTTGTCGTCGCGCCCCGTGGAGTTGCCCGTTGAGCCAGGCGGTCTCGTCACTTTGCAGATTCAGGCCGAGAAAACCGCTGAATCCGTACGACCAGATGGTGTGCTGCAATTCACGCTTCAGGCCAGCGGGCAACCGTCAAAAACACTTCCGCTGAATATCCGGTTGCCTCGGCCGAATCAAGTGTCGTTGCTGGCGCGTTGCCTTGTGCCTAATCGCCCAGCCATGACGCGCGGCGCCGATGGCTTATTGCTTCAGCCCTATCCAAATCGCACGACGAGTTTTGAGCTTCAACTGGCGAACTTGTCCGATGAGGACAAAACGGTCGACGTCGAACTGTGGTCGGTTCGTCGACCTGAGGATGCACGTTATGGCGTCGGACGATTGTTGGATAACCGTGGCGAAATCCCTCTGCTTGACTTCGACACAGCGGCGCGCGGCGCGCTTTTGGCGAATGCAAAATCACTTGCTTTGCCTAGCAACAGTCCCCCGCGCGTCATCATTTTCGACACACCCTCCGCCGCCACGCCCGCGAGCACAGAACAGAACGTTCCCACAGACTCGTCGGCAACCGAAGCAACTGACTCGGCCGCTGCACCGCCCGAATTCGACGTAACCGACGGGATGGTCTGCATTATTCGCAACACGGAAAAACCAACCGACCCGGCAGAACACTGGGTGAAGTGGGTGGAAATCAAGCCACTCGCTCCTTCTGTTTATCTGGATATGAGTAGTCGATATTCGGCCGACGAGGGAAAAATTGTCATTGCGTTGAGGCGGAAAGACGATGCGAACGATCAGCGTCTACCCGAGAACCTGGCGGGTGAGACTTCGATTGAAGTCGTATTAGAACAGCGCGACAAGTTGCTGACCGAAGCGCGCGGAGACCCGTCGGTCACGATTCCTCAAGACACACAAACGGGACAGATTGTACTTGAAGGAATTCCGCCGCAGACCGGCGATCGCATGATTCAGCTACCCATCACGATTGACGGCTACCCGCGCGCATTCGTTCAGCGACTCAACCTTTCCGGGACGGGCGGGGGAGTCAATTCACCACGCCAGATTCGTATCGCGGCGTTATCGATGGAAGACCGTGTGTACACGACCGCTTCCGGCTCATCCCTTCCCGGACTTCAAGTCGAGCCGCGCACTCTGCCCGAGGACCAAGCGGCAGCTTTTGCCGTCCCCGTCGTTGGAGAAGGGGAACCAATCACCGTCTTTCTCGAAATCGATACGTTCGCCGACGATGCGTTCAGTGATCCCCGACGCGAAGACTATGACGAGATTCGTGTTGGCTGGGAAGGCGCCCCGACGAAACTCTACTCGGACCGGCAGGTCGAGATCAAATTCACGGATTTCCTGCCGGGCGAGGGACGTTTCACTCTGCGGTCAACAGTCCAGGATTGCGTTGTGTCTCTGCCGACCGGTCGCTATCGCGGACCCAAGAAGATCTTCGCCGACGGCCGGATCGACGGGAAAGTGATTCCGCCCGATCAGATTGACGTCTTGCTCGATCATCTCCCTCCGAGAGTTGAAGACTTTCGGATTCTGGAAGAAACGGTTCCGAAGGGAAAGCCCATTCGCGTGTTGCTCACGACGACCGACTGGTCGGGACTTGCACAGGTCAAGGCAGGCTTGACCGATGCGAGAGACGGTAAGTTACCGCCGGACACCCCACTGCTTTCCGAAGTCGGCCGCCGTGTGGGTGACCGGAACGAATTGCGGTTCTCACTCGCCACGGACGACGACAAGATATCCGCAGGATCCTCTTACTGGGTCCAATTCGAAGCGACGGATCAGGTTGGTCACAGCGTGAAGACTGACGTCAACAACGTGGCACCCGTGCGAGTGATCATCACGGCTCCTCGCGAAATGGAACGTCGCGAGGCTGCTCCGCCTGTGGTGACAGGTACCCTGACAGGGTTTGTGATTTTCGGTGAAGTCGGCTTCGGGACTCGACCCGCCAATTTCCCAGTGCAAATCCGCGGTAATGGCATCAGCAAACGCGCCATCACTCAAGCCGCTGGTGTATTTCGCTTCCTCGACATTCCCGCTGGTGAATATGTCTTGTCTGCCAGCGGAACGCTTCCTCTCGGCGGAAGCAAAAAGGGCGAAATCCAGGTCAAGCTCGAGAAGCAGGAAGACTACAACCAGGAATTTGTAATCCCGATCGAGTGAGACGGTTCCGTACGCCCTGATACGAGTTCGGACCACCGCAATGGATGCGCTTGGCATCTTCTGAGAGAACTAGGGGATGACTCAGAGATAACTTCGGCATCTCGGTCCACTCGTTTAACCGCGTGCCCAGCGGGCCGCGCGAG
>CAZFWV010000036.1:31073-34844 GCA_964522605.1 uncultured Pirellulaceae bacterium | reverse complement strand
GCGTCGAGCCCCCAGCCGCGTGATCTGGGGGCTCGCTGCGCTCGACCCCAGCCACGCTCCCACGCTCCACCCTCGTTGGAAAAGAACGAAGTTATTGTTGAGTCATCGCGAAGTCGCAGATTACCGGCGTTCCTTCAGACGGACGGCCTTGCCGACGCGACCGCGCAGGAAGTACAGCTTGGCCCGTCGGACGACGCTCGACCGCTTGACGACCACCTTTTCGACGCGCGGCGAATGGAGCGGGAATTTTCGCTCGACCCCCTCTCCGGCCACGATCCGCCGGACGGTGAACGTTTCATTCATTCCGGAGCCGGCGCGGGCGATGACGGTGCCCGTGAAGACCTGGATCCGTTCCTTGTCACCCTCAAGGATCTTCGTGTGGACGTCCACCGTATCGCCAATTTCAAACTCGGGTGGTTCCGGCTTGAGGCAATCCTGGTCGACAAGTTGCATGAGTTTCTGTTGGTCCAGTTTCATCGGGATATCCTTCACTTCGCAAAAGTCACTTGGTTCTTTGGAACGCACCTCAAAACCGTTGTTTAGGAGGGCGAGGCTTCGGCTGAGCCCAATCTGCCGCAGACTCCGGCTTGGCAAGAGCCTCGTCCTCCCCGTCTTGAAACCGTTTCGCGTTAATCGTTGGAAGTTTCTTCCGGCCGCGGCCGCAACAGGTCGGCCCGCCGCTGCTGCGTTCGCTGTACGCTTTGTTCTCGCCGCCACTGTGCGATTCGCTCGTGGTCTCCGCTCAGCAAGATCTCCGGAACCGCGTGACCACGAAACTCGCGTGGTCGGGTGTATTGGGCGGATTCCAGGAGTCGATTGCCCGCCGAGAATGAATCGTCTTGGTTGCTCCTTTCGTCTCCCAGCACGCCGGGGACCAGTCGTACCAGGCTGTCGATCAGGACCATGGCCGCGACTTCTCCGCCGTTGAGGACGAAATCGCCGATGGAGATTTCGTCCGGCCGCAAGATGTCGACGACTCGCTGGTCAAAACCTTCGTATCGGCCGCACAACAGCAGGTGTCGTGGCGACCGAGCTAGTTGCTCCACAAGTTGCTGGTCGAGTCGTTTTCCCTGAGGAGTCAACAGGATCACGCGACCCGGATCTTCGGCGTGTCGCTGCACGTCCTCGACACACGTCACGACAGTATCCACTTTTAGCACCATTCCGGGTCCACCGCCGAAAGGACGGTCGTCCACGGTCTGGTGTTTGTCGCAGGACCAATCCCGCAGGTTGTGCAAGTGAACGGACACCAGTCCTCGCTGGATGGCCCGATTCAACAAGCTTTGACCCAAGTACCCCGTGAACATCTCCGGGAACAGGGTCACGACGTCAAACCGCATGGTTGATTACTCGGACTCATCTCCACCGGCCGATTCGGCCGGCGTTTCTTCCGCCGCTTCCGGTTCGGCCACGGCGACCTCGGCTTCGGCAGGCGCGGCCTTCTTGGGCAGCGGAATCGGTGTCGGTGGCGGCGCGGAACGCTTGACCTGCATCCGCTCGAGTGCTGCCTGCTGTGCTTCGAGGTGCGTTCCCTGCGAGCCGTACTTCTTGATCAAGACCTTGACTTTGTCCGACGGCTGGGCACCGACCCCCAACCAATAATCGATTCGTTCACCGTTCAGAACGGCTCGTGCATCGGTTTCTCGCACCATCGGATCGTAATAGCCCAATTCCTCGATCACACGACCGTCCCGTGGGCTCCGCGCATCCATGGCACAGATGCGATAAAACGGCCGATGCGTCCGGCCGAGGCGTTTGAGGCGGATACGTACTGCCACTGTCAAATCTCCTGAAGTCTCTGGTTTCGTTTCGGCTTCGCTTGTTGTAGGAAAAGTCCAGTCGCCGCCACGCGAGGGGAGGCGACCCATCGATTATTTGCCACGTCGCTTTCGGCGACGAAGTTCTTTTTCGCGGAGCTTCTTCAGCCGCACGCGTTCCTGGGAGGAGAGTCGTTTGCCGGTGCCTTTCTTCTGCTTAGCAATTCGTCCACCTGGATCGAGCAAGCCACCCTTCTGCAGGTCTCGCACCATCCGCATGCGGTCGGACATGCCACGACCCGCCATACTCTTCATGATCGACGCCATCCCGTCGAATTGCTTGATTAGCTCATTCACCTCGTGGTGCTGCACACCGGATCCGGTGGCGATCCGGCGGCGCCGACTGGCATCGATGATCGCAGGGTTTCGCCGTTCGGCAGGGGTCATCGAGTCGATGATTCCGAAGAGCCGTTTCATGTCGCCCTCGGCATCGACCTGCTGCATCATCTTGTTCAGATCGCCCATGCCGGGCATCAAGCCGAGGAACTTCTGCATCAGCCCCGGGCGGGCGAGCTGCGAGAGCTGGGTGCGAAAGTCTTCAAGTGTGAATTCGCCGCGCCGCAGGCGTTCCTCGGTCTCGGCGAGCTGCGTCTGGTCGAATTCCTGCTGCGCCGTCCGCACCATTTCGACGACGTCGCCCATTCCGAGGATGCGTCCCGCCATCCCTTCCGGACGGAACGGTTCGAGCGAATCGAGTCGTTCGCCCGTGCCGATGAATTTGACCGGCACGCCGGTCACGTGCTTGACCGACAGAACGGCACCGCCCCGTGCGTCACCGTCCAGCTTGGTCATGATCACGCCGTCCAGCTCCAGCGCTTCGTTGAATGCGCGAGCACTGTTGACCGCATCCTGACCCGTCATGCCATCGACGACCAGATACGCCTGATCCGGCTGAACCTGCCGATCGATTCGCGACAGTTCGTCCATCAGCTCCTGATCGATCGCCAGCCGGCCCGCGGTATCGAGGATCAGCACATTCGCTTGCTGTTCCCGCGCCTTCTGAACGGCGTTTCGGCAAACTTTGACCGGGTCCTTCTCGCCACGTTCGGAGTAGACGGGGATCCCGAGTTGCTCACCGATTACGTGCAGCTGATCGATGGCTGCGGGACGCTGCAAGTCGGCGGCCGCCAGCATAGGACGGCCGCCCTGCTGTTGGATCAGACGGCCGAGTTTGCCACAGGTCGTGGTTTTGCCGGAGCCCTGCAGGCCGCAAAGCATCAAGACATTCGTCTGGCCATGCAGATTTAGCGATGCATCGACCGGGCCCATGATCTGGACAAGTTCGTCGTGGACAATTCCGACGAGCTGCTGGCCTGGGTCCAAGGCGCTGAGCACTTTCTGGCCCAGAGCCTGCTCGGTGACACGCTGCATGAAGTCGCGCACGACTTCGTAGCTCACGTCCGCTTCCAGCAGGGACTGTTCCACAAGCTGCAGGCCGTCGCGCATATTCGCCTCAGTCAGCTTCCCTTTCCCGCGAAGCGACTTAAACGCGGACTTCAGTCCATCCTGCAACGATTCGAACATGACCTGTCGACCCGGGAGCGGTTTCGCAAGCGAGTGACCACCCCAGAAGATTTCCGTGGGTGCCCCTGGCCGCCGACTTCCGTCCGTCCCGCCGCCTTCTGGGGAGCCTTGAACGAAAAGTCAGGCGCGCAGCAGACACGGTCCGGTGAATCCCTCCTCCTCGGGGGGACTGGGCGGAGCGACGAATCCGACATTCTAGCCCACCCGAGGCGCGCTTGTAAATGGATGCAAAACCCGAGTCTTACAAAGGTTCGGACCGGTGGGACGAGCGGGAGCGGCTCTCAGTCGGACCCCAGGCGACGGGGAGCCAATCTCCCGATGCGAATGCGGGGGACGCAGCCAGCATGTTTCCGACTTGAAGGGGCGGAGGAGCCGGGCCGTCCAGCAGTGACTCCCCTCACGATTTTCCTGTTGACTTTTCCGACCCCAA
>CAZFWV010000036.1:9775-30973 GCA_964522605.1 uncultured Pirellulaceae bacterium | reverse complement strand
GGCCGTCCAGCAGTGACTCCCCTCACGATTTTCCTGTTGACTTTTCCGACCCCAACGCAAGCCGGAAGAAGCGGACATGCACCCATCGAGCATGGCGAAGAAAATTGGTCTGCCCACGAGACGCTGGAATGTGTAACAATTGCTATGCCAGCATAGTGGCAACCGTCGAAAACCGACGAGCCTGATGCCGGATCGGACGATCTGGGATCCCGTTGGCAGACGGGAATGCCAAAACTGGCAAGGTTTGATTTGGATGACGAATAATTTGGCTCTTTTCCGCATCTTCTGAGAGCCGAATACTTCGAATAAACGGTCATCCCTACGAAGACACGGCAATCTATCTGCGGCGGTGAAGCATGTCCTAAACTTAGACGGTGACGGGCCTGTCTTGACCTGAGCTGGGGTCCTGGCCCGGAGGATTGTCTTGTTGCCTGGGGAACCATGCGACATTCCAAGTCGAGTGGCTGCCCGGGGGTTTCTATAGGGGTTTGAAAGGGGGGGAACTGTGCTTCGCAACCTGCTACTTGCCCAAACGCTGATCTGTGCGTGCTGTGGAACACTTGGTGCCCAGGAGTGGGCCCGGAAGATGTTCAACGAGCATAGCCATAATTTTGGTACCGTTGCCCGATCTTCGAAGACGGAATATGTCTTCCAATTGCAGAACATTTATAAGGAAACGATCCACATTTCGGGCGTCCGCACGAGCTGTGGTTGCACGACGCCGAGCGTGGTGAAAGACACGCTGAAAACCTGGGAGAAGGGCGGTATCCTCGTCAAGTTCAATACCCACAGTTTCCTGGGGCAGCGCGGTGCGACGGTCACAGTGACAATTGACCAGCCGTATTATGCCGAGGTCCAACTGACTGTATCCGGATACATCCGGGGCGATGTGATGTTCGATCCGGGCACCGTCAATTTTGAATCGGTGGATTTTGGGGACGGCGCGACGCAGTCAGTCAATGTGAGCTTTGTTGGACGTTCTGACTGGAAGATCCAGGATATTCGCAGCGCGAACACGAATCTGGTCGTGGAACCGGTCGAACTCCAGCGAGGCAATGGTCGCGTCAACTATCAGCTCAAAGTGCAGCTGAAAAAGGACGCACCGGCCGGTTATTTCAACGATCAGATGGTCCTGATCACGAACGATCGCCAATCGCAACACATTCCGTTACGCGTCGAAGGGAACGTGGTGTCTCCCCTGACCGTCAGTCCGGCCGCTCTGTCGTTGGGCGTGCTGCGGCCGGGCGAGACCGTGACCCGAAACATTGTCGTTCGCGGAAAGCAGCCGTTTCGGATTACGAGCGTCAAATGCGAGGACGATTGCTTCGAGGTTACCCCTCCCGATGACGTCAAGGCGATGCATCTGGTTCCGGTGAAATTCACCGCGATGTCGACGCCCGGCACCATCGCGCAGAAGATCGAGATCCAGACCGATATCGGCGGGACCGCCGGGACCTGCGTGGCGACCGCGACCGTTCGTGGGGACGGCGGGTAGTTTTGGTGTCTGGTGTCTGGTGTCTTACGAGGCAGACCACCCTCGTCGTGGGCTGGCTCGTCGCTGCACCGACCGTTTCGCGGAAACCCGCGAACGCCTCCCGGACCGCGCGGCAGGGGCCGCGGAGGACGCAGCCAGCATGCTTACGGATTGGAGGGGCCGCGGAGCCAGAGAGTGGCGAACAAGGAGATCCGATTGTCGAGGGGAAGACAGATTTTGGATTAGCGAGTTAAGGGATGACTCAAGAACAACTTCGGCATTTGGGTGCCTGGGGTCGAGACGCGAGGAACGAGCGTCGAGCCCCCAGCCGCGAGATCTGGGGGCTCGCTGCGCTCGACCCCAGCCACCCTCCACCCTCGTTGGAATAGAACGAAGTGATTCTTGAGTCATCGCTAAGAACCGCGAGGGACGGGGAATCTCGGCGGATCTCTCCCGGACCCCTGGTCGCTGCCTTGTAACAATCGGAACTCCTTGTTCGTCAATTTCCGGCTCCTCCCCCTCAAGAATCGGAACTGCTTGTTCGTCACTCGTCGGTTCCTCCGTCCCGAGCCGTCCATCAGGGACTCCCCCGCACGATTCACCTGTTGACTTCTACGACCGCAGCGTAAGTCGACAGAAGCAGACATGCACCCGCGGGAGGGCGGCCGATGCAGCGCGGTCTTCTTGCGCTGCGTGTGCCGGTTTCTCGGCGGTTTCTTTTTGCGCCGCCTGCTTGGGCGAATTCCACCGAGATCCCCGGGGCCGGGTAAACCGTGTCCTATAGTTGCTGGACAAGATGCGCTGTCGCATCGGGGAATTCCGCGCACCTTCGAGATGCTGCTATGACTGACCGGGAGGACAATCGGGGACTTCCGACAGGACGCGTGACCCTCTATGTCACCGCCACGGAACGTGGTATCGATGCCTCGTTACGGCAGATGCTGCGGCAACAAGGATATCGGATCTCCGAGCCGTACCCGCAGGTGATGACAGTGGCCTGTGACGCGAATCAGTTGCGACAAGTCTGTCGACTGCTCTCCACGCATCAGCGTGAACGAATTCTCTTCCACGTCGGCCCACCGGGCGAGGAGCCATCGGCCGCGCAGTTGATGCAGAGCAGCACGCTGCAGCAGCTCTGCAACCGATTGGATTCGGAGTGGATACAGCGTGTCGTGCGCGACCGTCAGCTGGTGACCTATTTCCAACCGATCGTCAGCAATCACGTGCCGGCCTCGATTTACGCCTATGAGTGTCTCTTACGCGGTGTCACCGAGGAGGGGCGACTGATCCCGCCCTTGCAGTTGATTTCGGCGGCCCGGGACACCGGGCTGCTGCCCGATCTGGATCAAGCGGCACAACTCCTGGCCATTCAGTCTGCGACGCAACACGCGGTGCGTGTCTGTGTCTTCATTAACTTCAGTCCGCGTCTTCTGGAAGCTTCGACCGACTGGATCGACCAGACGATCCGCGCAACGATTCATTCGGGAATCGCGCCTGGACAGTTCGTCTTCGAGGTGGTCGAAAGTGACCAAATCGCGGATCTGAGCCGACTGTTGGTCATTCTCGACTCGTTCCGGGATGCCGGTTGCCGAGTTGCATTGGACGACGTCGGTGCCGGTTACAACTCGTTGAATCTGCTGACGCTCGTGAAACCGGATTTCGTCAAGCTTGATATGGAGTTGATTCGGGGGGTCCATCTGGATCCTTACAAGAGTTGTGTCGCGAGAAAGCTGCTTGAGTTGGCGCGGGAATTGGGCGTATTGACGATTGCAGAAGGAGTGGAGACGCAGGAGGAATGGACGTGGACACGGGAACATGGAGCGGATCTGGCACAAGGTTACTTGTTCGCCCGGCCTGCTCCCCAGCCGCCGCCTCTGGACGTGGTTTGTCCAGAGTGGGACCGTCTCGATGAAGATTCCCTGCAGCGAGACGAAGACACCGTTCCGTTGGCGGCCGTGGGCTGCGGGAGGAGTATCGAACCATGACGACTTCCTTGTATCTCTTGATTTGGCTGCTGCCCAGTATTCTTCTCAGCATCGGGATTGGGGCCCACGTGGGATATAGTTTCGCGTTGCGGCGCCACGCCAAACAGATCTCCCAGGAACGCGAACGCACACTCGAGGCACTAATGACGATTGTCCAGAGCGCCGAAGCGTTGACGACCGAAGTTGGGACCCACAATCACGAATTGCAGTCTGTCGAGCGGAGTGTCTACGACCTGTCGACCCACGGAGAATATGAGGCGATCAAGGCGGCTTTGCTGAAGCAGATCACCTCCGTGATGGAGTCAAACCGCAGTCTGGAGCACGATCTGGTTTGCACCCGGTACCGGCTGGAAGAAGTTGCGCAGGAACTCGACCGCACCCGGTTGGAGGCCCGAATCGACGTTCTCTCGGGCGTTGGCAACCGGAAGGCGTTCGACGAAAGCCTGCAGTTCATGTTCTCGCGATTCAAGCGATACCAAGCCTGCTTCGCCGTGCTCCTGATCGATGTCGACCACTTCAAGTGGATCAACGATACGCACGGTCATCCGTCCGGAGATGCGGTCGTTACGCGATTAGGCGCAACGTTGAAGGAGGCCATCCGTGGGGGAGACCACGTGGCACGCTATGGCGGTGATGAGTTTGCGCTGCTGCTCAGTGGAGTAAACGAGGAAGGTGCGTTGAATATCGCCACTCGAATTCGGCGGAAGATCGAGACGACGAATTTCGACGTGGGGGTCGATGACGCTCGAGTGGCCGTTACTCTCAGTATGGGTTTGGCCGTTTGTCATCCGCATGACACGCCCGGCTCTCTCATGAAGAAGGCGGATGCGGCTCTCTACCGATCCAAGGAAGCGGGACGAAACCGGTTGACCGTTTACCGATCCGATCTCTCCTGGGGTTCCGTCGTGCTGTCTGCGACCGGCGATGAGCCGCCCGTGGACGCGGGGAATCAGCCGTCTCTGGTCTGACCGCCGTTTCCGCCGGATGACGCGTCCGGTATAACGGCGGGATGAACACCAATTCCCACTATCCCCAGACCCGGATGCGGCGGCTCCGTTATCATCCGGGGATTCGCGCTCTGACCCAAGAGGTTCGTCTCGACCCCCGACGCCTGATCCTGCCGCTGTTCGTTCGTGCGGGGGACGGTCCGCGGCAGCCGATCGGCGCATTGCCCGGACACGACCAGCTGACCTTGGCTTGCCTGGCCGACGAACTGCAGCAGGTTCGCCAGTTGGGTCTCGGCGGTGTGATTCTCTTCGGGATCCCGGCGGAAAAAGATGCCCAAGGCAGTGACTCCTTCCGCGATGCCGGAATCATCCAGCAGGCCATTCGGACCTGCAAGGACGTGGCGCCGGAGTTGCTGGTGATCTCGGACGTCTGTTTGTGCGAATACACGGACCACGGACATTGTGGTCCCATTCGCGAGCAGCAGGGACGCATGGACGTGGACAACGATGCGACACTCGCATTGCTCGCAAAACAGGTGGTCAGCCATGCCCAGGCCGGAGTCGATGTGCTGGCTCCCAGCGGAATGATGGATGGGATGGTCGGGGCCATCCGATCGGCGCTCGATCAGGCGGATTACACCCACCTGCCCATCCTCAGTTATGCCGTCAAATATGCGAGCGCCTTTTACGGTCCGTTCCGGGAGGCGGCCGAAAGTGCGCCGCAGTTCGGCGATCGGCGCAGCTACCAAATGGATCCCGCAGCCGATCCCGGTCAGGCAATCCGCGAAGTTGAATTGGATCTGGCCGAGGGGGCCGACCTGATCATGGTCAAGCCGGCGCTGCCGTATCTGGATATCATCCGTGGTGTCCGCGAACGGTTTCCGGGAGTTCCTCTGGCGGCCTACAACGTTTCCGGGGAATACAGCATGGTCAAAGCCGCCGCCCAACGTGGCTGGCTGGATGAACGGACCAGCGCCCTGGAATCCCTCACTGCGATTCACCGCGCCGGTGCATCGATCATCATCAGCTACTGGGCGAAAGAAGTCGCGCGGTGGCTGTCCGAAGTCTGATCCTTTCCTCGCTTGCCGCAAGGTAGTTTTGCTCCATGAACCGCAGACGCAGTCACGAAGTTTTTGTTCGGGCCCAACAGCTGATTCCGGGAGGCGTGAATAGTCCCGCGCGAGCGTTCGGCGCCGTGGGGGGGGAACCGATTGTGATCCGCCGTGGGCAGGGGGCCTATCTCTACGATGTCGATGACAATCCCTACATCGACTACGTCGGATCGTGGGGACCCATGATCCTCGGTCACGCCGCTCCGCAGGTCGTTCAGGCCGTTCAGCAGGCGGCTGCGCTGGGGACCAGTTTCGGTGCGCCGACGGAAGCGGAAAATGAATTGGCCGCGATGATCGTCCAGGCGGTTCCGTCGGTCGAAAAAGTGCGACTGGTGAATTCGGGCACGGAGGCCACGATGAGCGCGATTCGACTGGCGCGTGGCGCAACGGGACGGGACCGAATCGTCAAATTCGCCGGCAACTATCACGGCCACGTCGACAGTCTGCTCGTGGCCGCCGGCAGCGCGGCCGCCACGCTCGCGGTCCCCAATTCCCCCGGCGTGACTCCCGGGACGACCCAGGACACGCTCATTCTCCCGTACAACGATGTCGAAGCGGTCGATCAGGTGTTCCGGCAGCACGGCGACACAATTGCGGCCGTCATTCTCGAGCCCATTGTCGGCAACATGGGGTGTGTCCCGGCACAACAGGAATTTCTTCAGTCGCTCCGTCAATGGACGGACCGCTGTGGTGTACTCCTGATCTACGACGAAGTCATGACCGGATTTCGTGTGGCCTACGGAGGAGCCCAGTCCCGGGATGGAATCCGACCCGACTTAACGACGCTCGGCAAGATCGTGGGCGGAGGTTTGCCTCTCGGCGCCTACGGCGGAAGAGCCGATCTGATGAATCACGTGCTGCCGGCGGGAAAAGTCTTTCAGGCGGGGACCCTCAGTGGAAATCCTCTGGCAACCGCCGCCGGAATCGCGACCCTGCGAAGCCTGCGCGACGATTCACCCTACGAACATCTCGAAACGGTTTCCGCGCGTTTGGCCGAGGGACTGCAGCAAGCGGCCACCGACGCCGGCGTCCCGCACACCGTCTCACGTGTGGGCAGCATGATGACGCTGTTTTTCCACCCGGGACCGGTTCGCGACTGGCAGGCAGCCAGTCAGTGCGATACGGATCAGTTCGCGCGATATTTCTGGGGATTGGCCGATCGCGGCGTCTATATGCCCTGCAGTCAATTCGAAGCGCTGTTTGTCTCCGCCGCCCACACGAACGACGAGATCGACCGAACGGTGCAGGCAGCGCGGGAAGTGCTCGGCGTCTGAGACACAGCCGCTCGATCGACCGCGTCGACGGCAATCCCCCCGCGGGTCATCCCGTCTCCGGACCGGCGATCAAGGCTCGGTTGTCCGCTGAGCCCATTTTTCTTCGGCTGCACTTGGCCGGTAATATCGCGGTACCAGGGTCCACGGGTTTTGCCGCTCTCCGGCCAGGAATCGGCCGATGGCCAGCCGCCCCAACGTTTCCGCCTGGGGGATCCACCGGGACGGATCGGCCGTACGCACCGACGAGGGGATGCGCGCCGAGCATCGAGCCAACCCCGTCCCCGTAATGATGTCGCCGGACCGCAATTGTGCGATCCAACGGTCCACGTCCCAAATCTGCGGCGCCGTCTGACTTTCCCACCGCTGCCCGCTCCATTGAAACGACTCGGCATACAACTGTCCCCGCTGGGCGTCCAGGGTTGCCCAGACGCGGGATCCATCCGGCGGAATTTGGGTGGCCATCACCTCCAGCGTGTTGAGTCCCAGGACTTCGCAGCCCGTGGCGTAGGCGAAGACCTTGGCTGCGGTCACCGCAATGCGAAGCCCGGTAAACGAGCCGGGGCCCTCCGAGACGGCGAACAGACCGACCTGCCGTGGCTGCCAATTCACCTGCTGTAAGGCCTGTTCGATCTGGGGCGCGAAAGTTCGGGCCATCCGAGGCTCACGCGGCAGAACCGACTGGTGCAATACTGTGTCGCCATCCAGCAGGGCCAGGCTTCCCGGTGTGCCCGACGTTTCCAATGCGATTGTGTACACCGCGAAGCCTCTTTTCCGATGCCAGGATTGAACAGTCGCCGCCCGAAGGCTTCACTACACTACAGCCTTCAGCCTTCAGCCTCCAGCCTACATCCAAAAGGACGGAAACTCGTGAATGACCGACCCCGGATTCCTGTTTGGAAGCACGTCATCGGGCTGATCGTCACAGTCTGCCTCGTCATCGCCGCGTGCGGCGTGTTTCTCGAACGATCGTTTCTCGAAAAACTCGCCACGCAACTCCTGTTGCCCTGCGGAGTCATCTGGTTGGCCCTCCTGGCGATGACCTATGTCGGTTTCCTGATGGATCGCCGTTGGGGGTTCGTCTTGTTGGTGTTGCTGCTGTTCTACTGGGTGGCGGGCAGTGCCTACACCAGTGACCGGATCCTGTCGCTGCTCGAAACTCGCTACGAAAAAGTGGAACCGCAGCGCGTCGAGCCCTTCGATATGCTGATCGTCTTGGGTGGGGGAACGCTCTCGAATCGTGACGGAGCGGTCTGGCTGAGTTCCCGAGGCGACCGAGTCATGCTGGCTGCGCGGTTGTATCACGCCGGCAAAGTCAAACGGCTCGTCAGCACCGGACGCCATTTTACCTGGTACACGAAACAGGAACTCGGTCCAGCGGCGGCCGCGGCACGCTGTTGGACCGAACTGGGGATTCCGTCGGAGGCGATCCTCGAGATTGGCGGTCGCAACACGTCGGAGGAAATGCGGCAGATTCGCGAGTTGATCGCGGACGAATCGTCGACGCGCGTCGGCTTGTTGACATCGGCTTGCCATTTGCCTCGGGCGACCCGACTGGCCCAGGCGAACGGCCTGAATGTCGTTCCCGTGCCGGCTGATTTTCGGACCGGCGTTCTCCTGCCGTGGCCCCTCTCGATGGTTCCCACAGGCGAGGGTTTCGTCAGCACCGAGCTGTGCGTTCGCGAGTACCTGGCGTTTCTTGTCGGCCGCTGATTCTTAGCGATGACTCAAGAATAACTTCGTTGTCTTCCAACGAGGGTGGCTGGGTCGAGCACAGCGAGCCCCCAGGTCACGCGGCTGGGGGCTCGACGCTCGTTCCTCGCGTCTCGACCCCAGGCACCCAAATGCCGAAGTTGTTCTTGAGTCATCCCGAACCTGTGGCACAGCCCTCGTGGAAATCATCGCTCCGGAACGGCCATGCCGGATTCTGGAACTTTTCGCGGACTCGACTAGACTGAGAAATAGTTCATTTCGGATGGAAGAGGATATGAGATGAGGCACCTGAAACGCTGGTTTGGGCTGGGATTGTGGGCATTCGTCCTGGGAAGCACCTCTCTGGCGTGGACGGCGGAGACGCGCAAGCTGACTGCTCCCGACGCATCGCGTCGCGGCCAGCTGGGATTTTCGACGGCGATGCACGGCAACGTGGGTTTTGCCGGTGCTCCGGCCGGGACGAGCGGTCCGGGCGTTGGATACTTGTTCGACCTGACGACAGGCCAACGGACCCAAACGCTGATTCCGTCCGGATCCCGTCCGGATGATCTCTTCGGCTTCAATGCCAAGATGTCCGCCACCCGGCTGCTCGTGGGAGATCCGGGCAATCCGTACTCAAGTTCCCGCGTTGCCGGCAGCGCCTATGTCTTTGATGCGGTCACGGGGGCCGAGCTGGCGCGTTTGCAGCCGGAGGACGCTTTTCCCGGGGACGAATTCGGTTTTGGCATCAACCTGCATCACGACTGGGCGATCATCGGCGCACCGAACTATCAGACGGGAACGGGATCCGCCTACCTGTTTGACCTGTCGTCGGGCGCGCAACGTCATCGATTCGAGCCCAGCGATCCGTTTTTGGGCTCAGATTTCGGCGCCGACGTTGCCGTAAGCGATCGGTATGCGATTGTCGGTGCGCCCGGATCCGCATATTACGATCTCCACGACGATCTGATTCCCGGAGCCGCCTACGTCTTCGATGTGCAGACCGGGCAGCAACTTCGCAAGTTGCAGCCGACGGATGGATATGACGGGGATGAGTTCGGGTTTGATGTAGCGATCGCCGGAGATTTGGCTGTTATCGGCGCTCCGGATGGCGGTGCAGGCGAGGGGGCGGCGTATCTGTTTGATGTGGCTACCGGAGAGCAACTGTGGAAGTTTGTGCCCGAGGATTCGCGGGAGGGAAACAATTTCGGCGGGGCGGTCGACATCGATGGAAATACGATCCTGATTGGTGCCAGTGCCCTGAGCAGTCCGGTGGTTCGGGGTGCCGCCTACGCGTTCGACGTGATCACCGGGCAGCAATTGGCGCTGCTGCAGCCATCCGATCTGGAGTTGCGAGATTCGTTCGGCGAGTCGGTCGATCTGGACGGGTACCGGATATTCGTCGGAGCACCGCAAGACGACGATATTGATCTGGATGCGGGGGCGGCCTACCTGTTTGAGCTGCCTCCGACCGTTGAGGGCGACTTCAATCGTGATGGACGAATTGATGTCATCGATATTGACCTGTTGACGGATGCCACCCGCGGGAAAATCCACCCGGGCGGCTTCGATTTGAACGGCGATGAGCGGGTTGACCAGAGCGACCGCACGGTGTGGGTCGAACAGATTGCGAATACGTTTTTCGGTGATTCGAATCTGGATGGAGAGTTCGACACGGCCGATTTCGTGCTGGTGCTTCAGGGCGGCGTCTATGAAGACGGCGTGGCCGATAACGCCCGATGGGATACGGGGGATTGGGACGGAAACGGGGAATTCGATACCTCGGACCTCGTCCTCGTGCTGCAGGGCGGTGCATACGAGCGCGGACCTCGCTTGACCGCACGAGCGATGGTGCCCGAACCCGGCTCGATGGGACTGGTCCTCTTCGCCGCAGCGACCCTGGTTGGGTTCTTGCGTCGCCGGCTTGCCAGGACGTGAGGACTCGACGACCGGGCTTGGTCGCGGAGGGCCGCGGATCAAAGGCCGGGCGGAACGCGGGCCGGAAACGTTTTCACGATTGAATTCGCCATTCCGCGTCTTTCCGCGCGGATCCGCGGCAGAATTCTTCTGGCACCAATTCCTCGCCGCGCTGAAATCAAGAAGTCCGTAAGACGACGAATCCGGCGGTCGTCACGGCCGTCACGGACCTTGCACATTGACGGTTCCGATCGTCGAGCCTCGACTGAACACTTCGGCAAAGGCGTTCAGACCCAAGACTTCGGACACATACCGCGCAACGGCCTCGGCCGGAGTTTCCTGCAGCAGCAGGACGTCACCCGGCATAATCAAGAGGTTCTCGCGGTTGTCGCGCAGCGCCCGATTCAGGTTGACGCGAATCGGAACCTGTCCGCCGCCGGGTGTCTTTCGCAAAATGGTGAGCAGACTGGGATTCGGGTTGCCCAAACCGCGCGAGAAGGCGACCTGTCCGCCGAAGCCTCCCAGGAATTGTCCGCCGTTCAGCACGGGACCGCCGACACGCAGAATGGCTTCCACGACGCGCAAATCATAGTCCCTCGGCAGAGGCACCTCGCGCGCGGGCATCAACCCGCCGGTGTAGTAGACGTCCGTTTCTCGCGACGGAATGAACACGATATCGCCCGACTCCAGATGGACGTCGTCAGGACTGAACGGCGGTTCGGTTCCCGGAGTAACGCGCAGCGGAATGCGAATCGTGCGCGGCTCATCCGCGGATGTGCGGCGCTGACCGGTACGGAATCCGTCTTCGTTCCACTTGGGCGGTAGGTCGTATCCGTCCAGTCCGTTGAAACCCCGATAGATGATGACTTCGTTGGCTGCAGTGGGGCCCGGTAAGCCGCCCGTTTGCGCCAGCACACTCAGCACGTCCGCTTCCGTTTCTGGCAGTTCGATGATGCTGCCAGAACCTTGTCCGCGGTTCGAAAGATAGGGAGCCGAACCGAACAGTCGGTAGTCGGGATCGTTCACATTGACACGCTGGTTGGGGGAGTCTTCCCGCACGAGCAGAATGCGCGTCTGGCGGGGACGGACCAGCGTCACCAGGATGCGAGCCTCTTCGGGCTTCAAAAACTGTTTTGCTCCGGGGGTCCCCCCGGTGTAGGCCATCGAGATCTTCTCTTGGGCTTCCTCAAGCGTTAAGCCGCGAACATTCACACGCTTGACCAGCGGCAACGGAACGTCCCCGCTTTCACTCACGGGGATCGGATAGCCGATCGAAGGTGGCAAGTCGGCCACCTGAGGGAAGTGAATCGGCGGGACCTGATTGCGATCGCCCAGGGCGCCTTCGATGTAGACACCCAGAATGTCCCCCGCGTCCAAGCGGTAGACTTCGGGCGGTTTCACGCGGAGCCAGGCGAGGGGAATCGGTTCCGTCTCTTCCTTCGAATCGGCCAACAGTTCCTCGGGTAATAATCGAGCAGGAACGCCGTTTGCTACCGGATTCGTGATTGCAGCGCAACCGGTCAACAAGGCACACCAAACGACCAGCGAACCGATCTCGATCGTTCGCCAACGACACCGTACAGGGCATAACGCTTCGTTCGGCCATGCCATGGTTGTGTCACCGGTCGATAATGGATTCGCAGACTTCCGTGTCATTTCGGGCGTCAATTCCGGCTCTTCCAAGTCGAGGGGGGCGAGGGCGGCGGCTGCCAGGCGTCATTCATGGGGTCTGCCGCCTCGGTGAATCGCGGTCCCGTTCCGGGCGGTGCATCCGCTGGTTCTTCCGCAGGAGTTGGCTTCTCCGCCGGCACGATTCTCTCTGTTCGCGCGCCCGACATCTGCCGTCCCGTGGGTGCGACCGGATCGGGCGGGTTCAGGCCGAGTGTCTCCTGAAACGGCGTGCCACCGAATGGATCGAAACTCGCCGGGACCACCACACCGGATCCGACTTCGGGGCTCGGATCCGGTCCCGCAAGGTTCGGTCGATGCCAGGGCGGAACCGGCGGTCCTTCGGGATCCTCCGTGTAGGGGACTACCGGCGATGCCGGTTCCGCGTCGGAAGGAAGACTTACCGCCGTGTTGAGTCGTTCGTCACTCCGCGTCCGGACATCGAGTGCCGCGCGTTCGTTGGAACCGGTGAGCGATGTGATCTGGGGTGCCGCCTGCTCGGTCGGTGTTGGCACCGATGCGCTGTCGTCGAGTGGGTCGGTCGACGGTTCCAAGAGGATCGGCTCCGCCGGAACCGGCACCGGTCGGGGCGGCGCCGACTCAAGATCTTCCGGTTCGGGAATCGATTCGGCCGGAGTTGGCTCGAGCAATTCGCCCTCTTCGATCACCGGGGAGTCCGATTCGGAGGCGAACAGCGGTTCGGCCTCTTCCACGTAGGCCGCCCTCAGCGAGGAAGGAATGACGGATTGCTCTCGGTAGCCGCCTTCGCGCGCGATCCGGGCCCCGTGCCGAAAACCAGCGTACCAATCCTCAACGGCTCGCTCTCCCCGCGCATTACGGTACCCGATCCGCCAGTATTTCCGCGGTGGTATCGCCGGTGCTTGGGCTTTTCCCCCCGCGTAAACCTGGTCGACAAAGCCCTGAATGAATCCGCTGCCGTAATCCGAAGAAAAGCCTCCGCCCGATTCCTGAACGACCTGTGTCCATTCATCCTTCGCCCATCGTTGATACTGCCGACAGGCGAGCTTTCCATCCGTAACCTGCGGATAGTCTCGCAATTCGGAATACATCGTTCGGTGGGCGAGTTGCCATACGGAACAGCCCGGTAGCCAGATTAGCGCACTCAGCAGCCCGATGACCAACGACCCGCGGTGCCTTCCTACCGCGTCGGGACGTGCCCGGTACTCGGCGCCTGGACGGGCGTCCGGCACGCGTCGGGCAGTCGTTTCCTTCCAGCAAAATCCGGTCATGAATCTCTTGCGACCTGAAGAGCGCTCGGGCAATTTCCGCCCCTGGATCTTGGATTCGCGGTCTGACGCGGGGGATTCGAAAAACGGCCCCGCGACAACGCGGCCAGGAAGCGGGCCGGAAGGTAGCAGACCGGTGGGAAATGAGTCCAGCCGAATTCGCCCGTTTTTTTCTCGACAGGATCCCCGTCAGCTCCAGGCATTTTCGTTTAACGGCAAGCCGAAGGCGACTGTTTCCGGCCCGCGCCCGCCGACGCCTTCGGCTTGCCGTTAAACGAATTCTCATCAACGGCGCGCTCTCCCGGAGAGAGGCTGGCTTCTGCTCCTAAACTCTAGGCAGAAAAGTACTTAAGAAGTGCATTTCCTCCTCGGTGGGGTCCAATTGCCACGGACCTGTCCACACGAACGGATTGCGAATGTGGATAGTCTAGGGAAATGTGGGCATTCCATGCTTGCAATGACGAGTGACCCGGTTAAGCTGAGAATCAAGCCACCATTCGAACGGCGGGAGGTCGTGGTACTTGGGGACGGACGCCGCGAGTGGACAAACGACTTGAATGCTGCAACGAAGGAGAACGCTAATGACTCGCTCGGGTATTTCAGGACTCTTACTGTGTGCGTGCCTAGCACTTCTGGTGGGGGTTGGTTCGGCCAACGCGGAATTCGTGAAATTCGACGTGATTCCGGCCTTCGCTCCCCTGGGACCACAGTCGCCGAGTTGGAACGGTTACGTAATCAACGCCCTCGCGGGTGTCCAAAACAATGTGGATGTCGGCGATCGAACGGTGAGTCCGAATGCGTACGAGCGGGTTACCAGCCAAATTGGTCCCGAAGAGCTGTTGTATACCGATTGGGACGGTTCAGGCTTCAACTCCTGGCGAGGCGCTGCGGCGCCGACGCCTTTGCCTGCCGGTTTTGAGGGAGAATTTGGCAATCGAATTCACTTTGGTTTACATATCATCGCCGATGGCGGGGCCCAGTTTGCCTTGCACGATTTGGCCTGGGAGCTCGACAGCGACGACGTCGACAATTACTTCGACCAGTCCGGAGACTTCTCGCTGGCCGACTATTCGGCGACGCGAATTGGCATCAATTACGGTGCCGATGGCCAGAAGGGGGGCACGGGCGCGAACGCGGATACGGTCCTGAATGCCGGGCAGGATGGATCCTCACTGATCAACGAATTGATCTACGTCGGAGTCGGCGACGGGTTCTACGTGGCCGAACCGGGGATGCTGACCGACCAGGAGCAGATCGACCTGACGATCGGCGATATTCTGGCGGGGTGCAGCGATCCCACGGGCTGTTTGGTTGACGTGATGATGACGTATTCGCTGACGGGGGAGACTTCCGGAACGGCATCGAACAAATTCACGATTTACCTGGTTCCGGAGCCGTCCACGGCCTTGTTGGCGGTTTTGGGCCTGGTGGCGCTGGTGGGTCGCAGCCGGCGGCGTCGGTAAGATTCGGGATTTTTGTTAGTTGAATTGCAGGGAAGCCCTGAGTAGACTAGGGTTACTTTGAGGAACAAACGATTTCGGTCGGTTATTCGAGCGGCCGAGTACTGCAACCGGGGGAGTGTGCATCGATGAGTAGGTCGGCAATTCGGTCCGTCATCCAGGCTCTGTGTTTAGTCGTCGTGCTCGCGGCACTGGCGATTCCGCTTTCCGGCCTCATGGTTGGAGACACGGGTGCGGCCTCCGCGGTTCCAACGGCTCCCGCAGCCGAGTTGGATCAAGCTTCGGATGCTGCGTCGCCTGTGAGCTCGTTAATGGCCGGCAGTGCGGTTGGCCCCTCGCGTGGCGCAGCTTTGCGGCCACGTCATCCGGCGAGCGCGTTCGTGCCCTAAGCACGAGCTGGCATTCACAACGTGAGAGATTCCAACGACCGCTTCTCTTTTTGGCGGTCGTTGCTGTTGCGCTGGACAATCCTATCCGTCGTTCGACCGCTTAGGTCCAGAGTTGCCGGTCCAGCAAGCGATAGTTGACCGCTTCCTGCAGGTGTTCTTCACTGACCTCCGGCGCATCTTCCAGATCGGCGATCGTGCGCGCCACGCGTAACACGCGGTCATGCGCGCGGGCGGACAGTCCCAGTTCGTTGACGCTTGCCCGAATCAACTCACGGCATGAAGCGTTGAGTTGACAGTAGAGGCGAATCTGTCGCGAGTTCATCTGGCCGTTGTAGCGGGTCTTGCTGCGGGTAAAGCGTTCGGTTTGCTTCTGTCTTGCCGCGCGGACCTGAGCAAACATCTGTTGGCTACTTGTTCCGTGGCTCTCGGCGGCAAGTTGCTGGTAGGGCACCGTGCCGACTTCCAGGTGGATATCGATTCGATCAAGCAATGGTCCACTGATGCGACTCATATATCGTTCGATTTGTGGCGGGGTGCAGTGACAATCGCGTCGTTCGTCATTTCGATAGCCGCACGGGCAGGGGTTCATGGCTGCGACGAGGATGAAATCAGCGGGGAAGGTCGTCGACCGCAGGGCGCGCGAGATTGTGACGGTGGCTTCCTCCATTGGTTGCCGTAGGACTTCCAGCGTCCGGCGATTGAACTCGGGAAGCTCATCGAGGAATAACACGCCGTTGTGGGACAGGCTGATTTCGCCGGGCGAGGGTGGATTGCCACCACCGACGAGGCCGGCTTCGCTGATCGTGTGATGCGGCGCGCGAAAGGGGCGGCGTCCCATCAGCGGTTGGCCGGGCGGCAATTTCCCCATCGCGCTGTAGATGCGCGTGGTTTCAATCGATTCGCTGGCGGTTAATTCGGGCAGGATCGTCGGCAGTCGCGAGGCGAGCATGGATTTTCCGGTTCCCGGCGGGCCGACCATGATCAGGTTGTGCGCGCCGGCAGCGGCGATCATCAACGCACGTTTCGCCACCTCCTGCCCACGCACGTCCGCAAAGTCATCCTCGTACCCCGCATACTGCTGAAACAATTCGGGCAGTTGGCACGGGTAGGGGTCAATCTCGAGTTCACCGGCGAAGAAGGCAACGGCCTGCGTCAGACTGCGAATCGGAATCACCTCGACCGACTCGACCACCGCGGCTTCCGCGGCACTGGCCGCCGGGACGACAATTCCACGTAGTTCGGGGTCGCACGACACGCGAATCGCCATGGAGAGAGCACCGCGGACCGGGCGGGCCTGGCCCTCGAGCGACAATTCCCCGACAACCGCGTAATGCTGGAAGATCTCGGAGGCGATCTGGCCGCTTCCGGCGAGGATTCCCAGCGTGATCGGCAGATCGAAGGAAGCTGCCTGCTTAGGCAACTCGGCCGGAGCAAGGTTAATGACGATCCGATCCTGGGGCCGGACAAATCCGGAATTGACCATCGCTCGTTCGACGCGATGCGTGCTTTCCTTGACCGCCTGTTCCGGCAAACCCACCAGGACCGTCCGTGGCAAGGCTGCGGAAGAGACGTCGACCTCGACCTCCACTGGCAGGGCTTCGATTCCAACCAGGGAAAAGGTCTTGAGCTTGGCTAACATGATGATCACTCGATAGAACTGCGAGATAAGAAGTGCAGGATCACCTTGAAAAAAGTCACGGGTGAGTCCGACAGGCGTTGACCGAACGGTTCGCGACTGCTCCCGAGCGCGGGCCACATTCTGACGTGACCGATGCGGAGCCTCAAGCTGCTGTGAGAGACTGTTCGATGGTTGACTCGCCCGACGCAGAGTTGATTCGGGCCACCAGTCCCCTGTTGATCGTCGGCGCTTCCGTCCGCGCCGCTGCCCAATCTGCGCGACGAGCTGGCTGGCAAGAGTTGCTGCTCTTCGACCAATTCCAGGACCGAGACCTGCCATCCGGTCATCGAGGCGGAAGGCTGGAAAACCTCAACCTGTGGCCCG
Organism: uncultured Pirellulaceae bacterium; assembly: GCA_964522605.1. Lineage (GTDB taxonomy): Bacteria > Planctomycetota > Planctomycetia > Pirellulales > Pirellulaceae > CAVZLD01. The sequence continues at coordinate 13,809 of CAZFWV010000036.1, read as the reverse complement.
AGGACCGCTCGGAAATTTCCGAGGCGCGCGCGTGGATGTACACCGGAGCCCTCGAGAACCGACCGGACGTTGTGCAACGCATCAGCCGGGGCGTCCCGTTGATCGGTTGCCCGCGCGAATCGTTGCTCCGCGTTCGAGATCCAGGACAGCTGGCCGAGGCATTGCGGGCCGCGGATCTTCCGTATGCAGAAGTCCTGCTGGCCGGTTCGGATCTGTCGAAGGGCAGCTGGCTCCGCAAGCCACGCAAGTCGGCCGCCGGTCGCGGAATCTGGTTTGTCGACGACCCGCAGAAGGCGTTCACCGACCCTGACGTTTATTACCAGCGGTACATCTGCGGCACGCCCTGCGCCGGTGCCTTTCTGGCGGCGGGGCGTACGACTTGTCTTCTGGGCGTGACGCAACAACTGATTGGCGACCCGCGCTTTGGTGCCGCTGGATTCCAGTACGCGGGATCGGTCGGGCCAATCTCACTCACAAGCGAACAGCACGAGCAGTGGCAGCGGATCGGATCCACCCTGACTGGTGCGTTTGGCTTGCAGGGCCTCTTCGGTGTCGACGCGTTGGATACGGGCGAGCGGATCGTGCCGGTCGAAGTGAACCCGCGTTACACGGCGTCGATGGAGCTGATGGAGTTCAGCTGGAAGTGGCCGATGGTCGCATGGCATGTTCGTGCTTGTCGCAACGAGTCGTTGCCGGTCCGTCAGGTACCGAACGCGGATTCCTGTTGCGGCAAAGCGATTGTCTTCGCGTTACAGCCTGGGGAATGGACCGCGCGGTGCGCCCGATGGATCGACGCATGGAATGCATCGGATGCGTGGCCCGCCGTCGCCGATATTCCTCGGATCGGCACTCCCGTGTCTCCCGGCCTGCCGATCCTGACCGTCTTCGCCCGGGGCGCTGCTACGCAGGAGGTGTCCGATCGATTAGCCGACCTCGCGGCGCGAGTCTGGGATGTCGTACGGCGAGGTTGGTGAACAGGCTGGAGGCTGGAGGCTGGAGGCTGGAGAGTGGAGAGTGGAAAGTGGAAAGTGGAAAGTGGAAAGTGGAGGCTGCAGCCTCCAGCCTACCCTCAAATCCACCGGTCACAAGATCATGACGATCCCTTGAATCGAGCGGATCGATTCGTAGATCCCCAGCACCTCTTCGGCGGATTCCACCTGCGGTTCAAACGTGACGGCGATATGTCGCCCATCCGGGGTCTGTCGGGTGCGAAAGGGAGGGTCTTCCTCCAGATCCTGGGCGGCTCGAAACGCGGCCACGATGCGCGCGAGAAAACCATCCTCGGATCGGCCAATGACCTTGATCATGAACGGGCAAGGAAACGAATGGGTTGCCTCCAACAGGCGGATGGCCTGTTCCTGTCGTTCCCGATCGTTCTCCCTCATCCGCGTTTCTCCTAGACCAAAGCCCGTCACGAATTCAATTGACTTCTGTTCATTATTGTGACGTCGCGAACAATCAGGAAGCGACAGGACAAAAAAAGGGCTTTTCCATTGTTCCCTGCACTGCTAACGGTGAGAATGCTGTCTTCTCGCCAAGCGATCGAGCGACCAACGGGAGCCACCCTGCCGTGCGTGGGTCTCCCGGACGACTGTTGAACACACCTGTCGAGACAACCGCGAGAGACAATCGGATTCAGGTTGAAGCGAAGGAGGAGAGGGGACCACGGATTTGACGGAGGGTACGGATCGGCACGGACCGATTTGACGCGGTGTCTGAAGGCCCTTCGGCGAGTCGATCGTCAATAAAAAACTTGCGGCTGGAAGCAGGTCCAAGTACAACATGGTCAGGTGACGGGGCCCGGTTCCTCCACCGTTCGCGTGAAGATTCCGGGAGCTTTCGTGAGCGATCGGATTTTCATCCGAGATCGCGCCCGGTCATCTAGGCTTTGTTTCAAAAGTGCATTGGCGGAGCCAGTGGCACACAACAGCAGCGCGTGCCACTGGCTCTGCCAGTGCTGCGGAAGAGTTCTGAGACAAAGCCTAGTCTGTCTCGGGCAGTTCGGATACTGCGTGACTCATCATCATTACTTAGGGCCTTTTTTCGCGGCGGGTGATCGTAATGGCAATTCATCGACGCTGGATTCATCGATTTCGAACGCGCAAAGCGACCCGTCCTGATCACCGTCGGCGCCGATCGGTCGCGCACCGTGCGACGCGTTGCCTGGAGCAACTCGAGCCACGCATCGTGTTGGCCGGTGATGTGGTGATTGCGGAAGTGATGATCTCGAACGATCAGACGTTGAAGGATGAGGATGGCAGTTTCTCGGACTGGCTGGAGCTCTACAACAGTGGACCATCCGCAGTCGACTTGACGGGATGGCACCTGACCGACCGGATCAACGACCGAACCATGTGGACCTTTGAAGGGGGCAGTCTGGATTCGGGCGAGTCATTGATCGTGTTTGCGTCGGAGAAGGATCGGCGGACGGTCGGCGAGGAGTTGCACACGAACTTCCGTTTGTCGGAAGGTGAGTACTTAGGGCTGTACGAACCGGATGGACGGACCGTCTCCGATGAATATGTTTCCCTCACTGCGCAATACACGGATGTCTCGTACGGCGTCGAGCAACGGCTGGTCGCCGAATCGCTGGTGTCGGAAGGCGATACGGTCCGCGTGCTCCTTCCCGCATCGGGGGCCGAGGATATTCCTCCCGCCGTTTGGACCGCACCTGTGTTTGACGATGCAAGCTGGGTTCGGATGAACACCGGGTTGGGCTATGACGACGATCCGACAGATGGCGACTTTAGTCCTCTGATTCATCCGAATGGGGCGCTGGCTGCCATGCGCGGCCAGACCGCTTCTGCGTACGTCCGCAGCACATTTGAAATCACCGGCGACCGATTGCCTCTTTTTGAATCGATGGATCTGGAGATCAATTATGACGACGGATTCATCGCTTATTTGAACGGTCAGGAGATTGCTCGCGTCAATGCACCGGACAATCCCGCCTGGGATTCCGTGGCGACCGCATCTCATGGAGGGATCGCGGCCGACATCGACTACCCGGATTTCGCCGACGCCGACGATCGGGACGACTACACGTTGTTGGGCAGTTCCGCGTGGCAAGGTGAACGTCTGCAATTGACACCGGCTCAGACGGAGCAGACGGGCGCGGCATGGCTGACGAATCCTGTAGCGTTCGGACCCGACTTTACTTTCAGCGCCAGCATGACCTTCGATATTCATAGTCCGGGTCCTGGTGGCGTCTTTCCAGATAGCGATGGACTGGGCGGCGAGGGGATGACGTTCGTCCTGCAGGCGAACAGCAACAACGTCCTTGGACAGGGAGGCGGCGGGCTGGGCATCGATGGCACCGGTTCGGCCTTTCTGGCGATTGAGCTGGACTCCGTGGCCACAGGCTCCTTTGATCCGGACGATGCGCTCCCCAGTCATCTTGGGATCGAGACGAGCGAGGCGGGAAACCTGGCCCGCGTTGCGCTGCCGCGGTTCAATGGAAATGCCTTGTTCCCCGGTCAGCCGGGACCGGGCGTCAACCTGCTGTACCTGTGGATGGACTATTCCGGGGAACAGCAGCAGTTGGACGTGTACTTTGGTACGACGAACGAGAAGCCCGAGACGCCGACGCTGACGACGTCCGTGAATCTGCAGGACGTCTTCTCCGACTCGACTTCGCTCTGGGCCGGCTGGACCGCATCGACGAGTACGGCCTACAACGCGCATGACGTATTGGCGTGGGATCTTGTCACGGGAGTTGGTGAGATCGCGCGCGATCCGGTGTCGCTGGATGTCTCTTCGCACGTGAATGCGCTGCAACTCGGGACGAACGTCCTGGCCATTCATGGCTTGAATGTGGATCCGGGCGATGAGGATTTCCTGCTGATTCCTCGTCTTTCCGCCGAATCGGTGACCCTCGGGGAGCGTCTCTATTTTCCCGATCCCACTCCCGGGCGACTGAACGGCGAAGGACAACTCGCGCCCTCGGGCCCCGTGTCCTTTTCCGTGACGAACCCGATTTTCGTGGATCCCTTTTCCGTGGAGATTGCAGCCGAGTCTCCGCTGGCGACCATCCA
>CAZFWV010000036.1:2586-9675 GCA_964522605.1 uncultured Pirellulaceae bacterium | reverse complement strand
CAGCGCCTCGTGCCGGGCGTGGCGACGTTCATTGCCCCGGGGGAGGACGGTCGGGCCTCGCTGTTGGATCAGCCCGAGTATACCGGCCGGGTGGGAATGCGGATTCGCGGGCAAAGCTCGCAGGGATGGCCCAAGAAACAGTATGCCGTGGAGATTTGGGAGGAAGGGAACGACGACTCTCGCCCGTTGTACGCATACCAGGCCGAGGACAAGAGTGTTTCGATCTTCGGTCTGCCCGCGGAATCGGACTGGGTGTTGAATGGTCCTTATTCCGACAAGACGCAACTGAACAACTATCTGACCTTCCTCTGGTCGAACAAGATCGGGCTGTACGCACCTCGAGCGCGATTAGTCGAAGTGTTTGTCAATAACGCGACGTCCAGCAGCAATTCGCTCGACTACCAGAGGGATTACCGAGGGACGTATGTCTTGCTCGAGAAGATCAAGATCGATGACAACCGAGTGGATCTTGTGGAGCTTGAGCCCGGAGATACGACGGAACCCGAGATCACCGGTGGGTACATCTGGAAAAAGGACAAAGATCCGGAAGTCGCTTCGACCGAGCGTCCCTTCTCGACGAAATACAACGACGCGCAGCGGTTGGTCGATCCTTCGGACCCACCAATCCCCAGTCTGGCAGGAGAACCGGGCTATGCGACAGCCGAGCAGCGGCAGTGGCTGATCGACCACATCGAGGAATTCGAAGCGGTGCTCCATGGTCCAAATTTTGCCGATCCGAAGGAGGGATACGCCAAGTACATCGACGTCGATTCCTGGGTCGACACGTGGCTGCTCGTGGAATTTACGAAGAATATCGATGGGTTCCGCCTGAGCACGTATTACCACAAGGACCGAGGGGAGAAGATCAAGCAGGGCCCGGCCTGGGACTACAATTTGTCTTTTGCCAACGGCAACTACCTGCAAGGCGCCTATCCGGAAGGCTGGTATCACACGGGGATCAGTTCCTTGCAGTATCCCTATTGGACGCGACTGTTCCAGGATCCCAATTTCGAACAACGCGTGGCGGATCGTTGGCAGGAATTGCGTCAGAGCGTCTGGTCGACGGAGAATTTGCTGGCGGATATCGATGCCGCCGTCGACTTGTTGTCCGACGGAAATCCCAATCTGGAGCGACCCGCACCGGGAGAACCGTCCAACCCCATCTCGCGCAACTTCGATCGGTGGGGAACGTTGACGTCGTACCTGTGGCCGAACTGCTTCTTCGGGCAAGGGACGTGTCCCCCTTCACCCCTGCCGGGCGGTGGGAGTCCCAACAGCTACGACGACTACATCTACATTATGAAATGGTTTGTCGAGGAACGGGCCGAATGGATCGACAGCCAGTTTGTGCCTGCTGTTTCGGTCCTGCCCGCCGGTGGAATCGTGCCCAAGCCGACCGAGGTGACCATCAGTGGTCCGGAGCAATATGAGCTGTACTACACGCTGGATGGTACCGATCCAAGACAGCCGCTGATCATCGAGGAAGAGCGAACGGTGTTGGAGACCGGGGCACCCGTTCAAATCTATGTTCCGACGGACGGCACGTTGATGGGACATTGCGATGACGGATACTCGCTAGACAATCGCTTGGCCTGTTTCGTCAATCCGGATTACACGCTTGGCTTCAACGGAGAAACGTGGGTTACCGGCACCACGCCGATTGGCTTTGACGCGGACGGCGATTACGACCCACTGATTGCGACCGACATTGGTGAGCAGATGTCCGGCGTCAATTCCACGGTCTACGCTCGGATTCCCTTCGAAGTCAGTGACGAGTTGTTGAGCGACGGCACAGCCTTAGATCTGCGTGTTCGGTATGATGACGGATTCGTAGCCTATCTTTGGCTCAGTTCCTTCGGGATCCCGGTGGAAATCGCACGCGCGAACGCGCCGGGCTCCGCCCGTCCATTCCCGATCAATGCGCTGGACTACGACGCAGCGGCAACGCAGACAAATCCCGACGAACAAGCCGTCGAGTATCAGACGTTCGACATTTCCCGCGCGATCAGGTGGATTCGCAGCGGCGAAAACTACCTGGTGTTCCAGTCGCTCAACGAAAGCGCCGGCAGCGGTGATTTCCTGCTCGACGTTGAGATGGTCCTCCGGACAGAACGAGTGGAAGTATCGCCCTCCGTCCGGCGTTATTCAGGTCCGTTCGTGATTGATGCGAATACTCAAGTACAGGCCCGCGGTTTTGATCCGGAAACGGACGGATGGACGGGACGACGACTTGTCACTTACGTCGTTGATGCACCGCAGATCGCGATTACGGAAATCAACTATAACCCGCACGACCCGACATCGGCGGAGCTGACCGTCATTCCGGATCTCGAGAGTGACGATTTCGAGTTCCTCGAGATCCGCAACGTCGGACCGACCGCGGTGAATCTGGTCGACGCACGATTCACGGTTGGTCTGGATTTCACGTTCCCGAATGTCGAACTGGCCCCCGGGGATTACGGAGTCATCGTTAAGGATGCGAATGCATTCGCCCTGCGGTATGGTAGCGACGTCAATGTGATCGGTGAGTTCTTTGGTGGTGGGCTGGATAACGGTGGTGAGCGTTTGCAGTTGCAGGATGCCGCCGGCCAGGTCGTGCTCGACTTCCGTTACGACGACAGTGCGATTTGGCCCCAACGAGCCGATGGAGACGGCAGCAGCCTGCAATTGATCGATCCGGCCTTTGCTGCCGCCGAAACCTACAGCAAGTATTATCAGTGGCGCGCCAGCACGGAATTAGGCGGATCTCCCGGTCGTGCCGGCGCCGATCCGATCGGCGTCGTAATCAACGAAGTGCTCAGCCGACCTGCCGAGGGAACGCAGCAGACCGACGCCGTCGAATTGCTGAATGTGACCGGTTCACCGATCGACGTGAGCGGCTGGTATCTCAGTGACTCGGCGAACAACCTGCAGAAGTACCGAATCGCACCCGGAACGATCTTGGCTCCAGGTCAATACCTCGTGCTCGATGAATCTCATTTTAATGCGGATCCGGATGATGACCGCAGCTTCGCGCTCAGTGGAACCGGTGGGGATGACCTCTGGCTGACGATCCTGGATTCACTCGGCCAGGTGACCGCTTTTGTCGATGACGTGCAGTTCGGACCCGCGCTCAGCGGCGAATCGTTCGGCCGAGTCCCGAACGGCGGCGGACGATTGACGCCGATGGCCGAATTGACACTGGGAGCCGACAACGAAACGCCGCGAGTCGGTCCTGTCGTCATCAGTGAAGTGCAATACAACCCCGACGAACCCACGGCAGCCGATCGAGAGATCGATCCCGAAATCAGCTCCGGGGATCTGGAGTTCATCGAGATTCACAATCCGACCGAGCAGTTGGTGCCGCTGGAGGAATGGAGAGTCCGCGGAGGAGTCGACTACAACTTCTATCCGGATGATACGCTCGCGGCGGGCGAGACGATCCTGTTGGTTGGATTCGATCCCGAGGATGCGCAGTCGGCCAACCGGCTAGCTGCCTTCCGCCAACACTATGGGTTGTCCGAGGACGTGCGAATCCTTGGAGGCCATGGGCAGCAGTTGGCCGGGGGCGGAGAGCGAATTGCCTTGTTGCGTCCCGATCTGTCGCAGGTCGGTGAGCCCCGGGAACTGCCGCGCGTGCAGGAAGATGAAGTCGTCTATGACGACCGCGAACCCTGGCCAACGCAAGCCGATGGCACCGGTAAATCGCTGCAACGCCGAAGCGCAACCAGCTTTGGAAACGCTGCAAACTCGTGGACCGCTGCCGACCCCACTCCGGGTCGCGTGGACTTTCAGGCCTCGCCGGGAGATTTTGACGGTGACGGTACAGTCGACGCGACGGACATCAACTTGCTGTTTCAGCAGATGCGTGCGCCCGACCCGGACCTGCGCTACGATCTGACCGGCGACGGTTTGGTTGACGCGAAAGATCGCGACGAGATGATCTTCGAGGTCCTGGGAACAAACTATGGGGATTCCAACCTGGACGGCCGATTCGGCACGGGCGACCTGGTCCGAGTTCTCCAGGCGGGCAAGTATCGTCATCCGACGCCCGGTACCGCAACCTGGGATGACGGCGACTGGAACGGTGACGGAAATTTTGACGAAGCGGATCTGATGCTGGCCTACCAGACCGGGAGCTATGAAGCGACACCGGACTCTCCTGCCGAGGCGAACCAGGTTCTTGTTGCCGCTGCGCTGCAGGCCGGTCAAACGGTGTTTTCGCGTCCGATCAATCAGCCGCAGACCAGCGAGAAAAATCCGCCACAGTCCGTTGCTGGCCGCGCCAGGGATCTCGCTCTGTTGGACCTGAGTGCCGTACAGACCGGGGCATCAGATGATTCGCTGCTCGAGACCAGCACGACGATTCAAGACGACCTGCTTGACGAGGAACTGCTCGACGAGCTTGCGACGAATCTGCTGGATTGAATCGGACGCGAATTTCCATCCGAGTCACACGGTCTTTCTATCCTCTGCTCTCTGCGACCCTCTGCGCCTTTGCGTCCTCTGCGTTTCGAGCTTTTCCGCAAGTATGCAGGAATTCTGTGATTCACATAAAAATGGTCAACGCAGAGGCCGCAGAGGCACAGCGCAGCCTTCGGCCGCAACCCAAGGCGGTGCTGCCGCACTCGGCGCAATGGGTGTGCCACTGGCTTTGCCAGTGTTCTCTTGGGTCGAGGAACAGCACTGGCAGAGCCAGTGGCACCCAGTCCAGTTGCCGCCGTAGGCTGCGCTGAACTTCAAGATGCCAAAAGTCAAAGCGAGTGGAAACACGACCCAACCCTGCGGCATGACAGAATTCGCTCCGCCCGACAAGAAACTCACCGATAGCAGTGCAGAGGGTCGCAGAGAAGAGATGAGATGTAGAGTCGTTGCTGATCGACGAGGGGTAAGCGGGTGTTATGCGTCGAGCGGTGTGGTTCTCGTGGTGGCGGACTTGCGTTTCCATTCTGTGGCAGCCCAGGGCGCGAGTTGTTCGCGGAAGATCTTCGCGTTGTGGCGGATGTCGACCGGCAGTTTGCGGCGCAACAGGATTTGCTCACGTCCGATCGAATGGGTGATCGTCGAGTGCTGCCCCAGCTCAAACAGTTCTGCAATTAGTGTCTGTTCTTCTGCGGGCCGTCGCGGATATTGTTCCGACCACGGTTCCACGACGATGCATGGGGTTTGCGCACCCGGTTGGCCGACGCCGACGAGAGCAGAACGATACACGTGCGGATGTTGGTTGAAGATCGCCTCGCACGGAACGGTAAAAAGTGTTCCGTGTCGGGTCTGAACGCGATGAGCCATCCTTCCGCAGAACCAGAATCGCTCGTCGGGATCCAGGTAGCCCACGTCTCCCATGCGGTGCCACACCTGGTCTCCGTCGGCGATTTTGGCCCAATCATTGGATTCCGTTCGAGTGACATATTCTCGGGTCACCACGGCACCTTGGACGATCAACTCCCCGATCTCACCTGGTGGCAGCGGTTCGACCTGTTCGATCGTTGGGAGCGGCCGATCGCAGATGCGAATGACTTGCCAGCGAATGCCGGAAAACCGCCGGCCAACACACGTCCCTGCTCCTGTCGCGCTCCGATCGGCGGTTTCTCCCAGGACCTCGCGTGCCGAGATGGAGGCCACGGGCAACGCTTCGGTCGCCCCGTAGGGCGTGTGGACATCGCCCTCCGGCGCGATGATCTGCTGCATTTGGCGCAGCACGCGCGGAGGCACAGGGGCGCCGGCGGAAAGCACTCGACGCAACGAGGGCAGCCGAATTCCATTCCGCTCGCAATACGGGCCAACCACATTCCAAAGAGCGGGTGAACCGAAAGCCTGAGTTACTTGCCAGTCCTGGACCGCCTCGACGATGCGTTCCGGATTGACTTCCGCTGGCTTGCGCGGATCCATCCGAGGAATCACGCTTGTGACACCCATGGCACTGTTGAAGAGCGCAAACAAAGGGAACGCGGGCAGATCAATTTCGCCCGGTTGGACCTGGTAGAAGTCGCGCAGTTGCTGGACTTGGCTGGCGAAATTCCCGTGCCGATAGGCGACGCCTTTCGGTGGTCCTGTGCTGCCGGTCGTGAAGATGATGGCGGCCGGATCGTTGGCGTGAATTTCCGGACGCTGGTAGGCCTCGATCGGCGTGCGGCGCAACGTGGCGATTGTGCTGCCCCGCCAACCCCACCGCCGACCCACGGTCACATTCCAACGGGCGCGCGGAAAACGGTGACGCTGCAAGATGCGCACCACATGGGCCAGGGGAATCGCCACGAAACCGTCTGGCTGGACATCTTCCAGGCATTTCAGCAAGTGATTTCGACCCATCCCCGGATCGATCAAAACGACCACGGCGCCGGTTCTAAACAGCGCGAAGGTCAGGGAGATGAAGTCAATGCCCGGTCGCACGAGCAACACGATGCGGCTGCCGGGCGTGATGCCCAAAGCCTGTAATCCTGCCGCGAGTCGCTGACTGTCTTGGTCGAGTTCGCGAAAGGTGACCTGCCGATAGATCCGTCGACCATCGCGGATTTGGCGCCCGGGTTCCGCAATTGCCAGGTGGTCGGGCATTTGCCGCGCCATGGCCGACAGTTGGAACGCGATGTTCTCGTCGTGGGCTGGCGCTACGGTGTTCGGCGGGAGAGAAGGGCCAGACATCGCCACTCAACCTTACGTGCCGACCGGTGTGCCGAGAACCTTGAGGAAGGAACGAATCCAGGCAGGGTGAGCCGGCCAGGCGGGTGCTGTGACGAGCGTTCCATCGACATGCGCGTTGTCGAATTGCGGACTCGCTTCGATGTAGGTGCCTCCCGCTCCCGTGACTTCCGGACTGACGGCCGGATAGGCACTGCACGACCGACCTGCCAGTACGTCCGCGGCGGCCAGCAATTGCGCTCCGTGACAGATCGCGGCGATCGGTTTGTTCTGCTGGGCAAAATGCCGCACGATATCCAGCACTCGCGAATTCAGTCGTAAATACTCGGGCGCCCGCCCGCCGGGGATCAGCAAGGCGTCATACTGCGACTCGTCGATTTCGTCAAAGGTCGCATTCAGCTGGAAATTGTGTCCACGTTTCTCGCTGTAGGTCTGCTCGCCTTCAAAGTCGTGGATCGCCGTCGCGACCGTCTC
>CAZFWV010000036.1:0-2486 GCA_964522605.1 uncultured Pirellulaceae bacterium | reverse complement strand
CGGTCGTAGGCTTCCATCTTCCATTCTTCGGGATGTTTTTCTCGTAGGCAGCTCGCGATCTGAAATCCTACCTGGAGTGGTTGGATCGAGCTTCGGTCGGTGATCAGGATCTGGATCCCGTGGCAGAGTGTGTCTTGATACACACTGGCGCTTGGACGGAAGTCGCGCGGTGTGAATTTGACGCCGGCCAGGTCTGCGCGGTTCAAGTCCTCCGCCAGGCCAACGCCGTCCAGCCAGGGTGCACCGATCCGTTCAAACGGGGTATCGGTGCCTCGGCCGACCGACAGATTCGTCGTTTCCAGCAATCCAACTCCGGGATAGAGCAGGGCTTGGTTCAGGTTGCGCATATTGGGTGACGGGTCGACCCAGATCAATCCCGTGTCGTCAAAGTATTGTCCTCGCCGCCAACCGTCGAGTGTCACGATGTGCAGATCGACGTCGAGTTTCATCTCGGACTGGAACATGCGCGCCAGTTCACCGACCGTCATGCCATGTCGCACCGGTAGGGTGTGGAATCCAACGAACGACTGGCGGCCTTCGTCGAGAACGGGGCCCTGCACGTGAATGCCATTAATCGGGTTGGGCCGATCGAGGACAACGAACCGCTTTCCGTGTTCCGCGGCGGCTTGCAGGGCCAGTCCCATCGTGGAAACGTAGGTGTAAAAACGCGTCCCGATGTCCTGGATGTCGAACACGAGGGTATCGATTTGAGCAAGTTGCTCGGCGGTCGGTCGGCGTGTCTCGGCATACAGGCTGTAGATGCGCAGTCCCGTTGAAGATTCGGTGGAATCGGCAATCACGGCCTGGTCGAGTTGGCCCGCCAGACCATGTTCGGGACTGAACAGGGCAACAAGATTTACCTCCGGCGCGTCGCGCATCCGCTGGATATTTGTACGTCCCTGGCGATCGATGCCCGTATGATTCGTAATCAGTCCGACTCGTTGGCCGGCGAGTAGCTGCCATTGGTCCTGTTGAAGGCGATCGAGGCCCGTCTGGACGGCGGAGAAATGGGGGCCGTCCGCCGACGGTGTCGCGTTCGATCGCGGCGGAAGGTCGACGACGGCGGAGGCCGCGACGGTGGCGATGCGTCCGGCCAACGAATTCACATTGCCCTTGCCGTCGGGATGGACGCGATTGCTGAGGAAGATGAAGAACAGGTCGAGCCCTGGGTCGACCCAAAGCACGGTGCCGGTAAAACCACCATGCCCAAATGCCTGTTCGGTAAAGAGCTCCGACCGATTCGACGAGTAGCGACTTCGTTTGTCCCATCCGAGGCCGCGCAGCTCGCCGGATACCTCGTAGGCGCTGGTCATTTTTTCCACCGTGGCGGGCCCGAGGATTCTGGTGCCTCGAAAACAGCCCCGATCGAGCATCATTTGCGCGTAGACGGCAAGGTCGGCAACGGTCGAAAACAGACCGGCGTGTCCGGCGATCCCACCAAGCTTCGCTGCGCGGGGATCGTGGACTTCGCCTTGCATCCAATGGCCATCGCGCTGCTCCGTGGGCGCGGCACGTTGCCGCAACGGATCCGATGGCAAGTAGCCGGTTTCCTCCATTCCCAGCGGTTGGAACAGATGCTGTTGCGTGAATTCGTGCACATTCTGGCCGCTGATTTGGCGAATGATCTCGGCCAGAACGATGTAATTCACGTCCGAGTAGATGAATCGTGTGCCCGGATCGGCCGTCGTGGTCAGCGCGCAAATGTTGTCGATCGCCCTCTCGGGTCCTTCGTCATACTCGTCCAAGGGGTTGTCCGCGATCAGACCGCTGTGGTGGGTCAGCAACTGTTCGATCGTGATTTCCTCCTTGCCTCGAACTCCGAAGGCAGGCAGATAATCGGCCGCACCGTCGGCAAGCCGCAGCCGACCCTGTTCCATCAAGATCATGATGCTGGTGGCGGTGGCAATTGGCTTGGTCAACGAGGCGAGGTCGAAAACGGTATCCGTCGTCATCGGTTCGGATTCTGGCTGCAGACGCTTCTGGCCGTACGCCTTGAGGTACGCCAATTTGCCATGCCGCCCAATCGCGATCACGCAGCCCGGCATGCGTCCTTCTTCCAGCCCTTGCTGCACCAGGGAATCGATCCGCGCAAGTTGCTCGGCATTCATCCCGACCTCGTCGGCAGTCACTTGATCCAGGCGTGACGGTGCGGCAAGCAAGGATGCGGGAAGGAGACTCAACAGCAGAACCAGGCCGATCGCGATGGCATCGGTTGGCACGACAGCCAGAGACAGTCGGGAGTGTTGATCAGGGCTGCAAATCGGGCCGACGGGTCGGTCTGTCATCGGGATCACGTTCCTTTTGGGAGAAGTAACCGGCAAACGCCCTGATTGTACCGCCTTCGCTTTCGAGGTGTCGCCGTTCAGTCGTCGCGCGAAGGGGGTTCCACCTAACCGCAATTGTCAGTCGACGGTCCATTGTCCAACGCATCGTTTCGAGCAACAATCAGGGCATGTTAGAAAAACTGACAACCGAAGGTCGCAATC
>CAZFWV010000035.1:21388-35119 GCA_964522605.1 uncultured Pirellulaceae bacterium | reverse complement strand
AGATAGCAGTCGCGTCCATCGAGGGTCACGATGGCTTGGCCACTCGCACGGTGCAGGCGGTACTTGGGCAGAGAATTGGACAGTCTGGGCATTGCGGTAACTCCTGGCTTTGTGCCGCAAAACGGTATGTACCGTTTTGGCTTTCTCAGGAATCAACCGCACTGCCGACCATCGGCAGGTAGTAAGTGGTTACTTCGGTAGGATTTAGAACAAGTCGGGGTGACTGCCAATCGTTCGAACCGTGGATTCCCAACGTCGAGGGTTTTGCGCAGGCGATCTTGACGGATCATTCGATTTCGCAATTTGCTCGTCAACTCCCCAGTGGCAGTCTGCGGACTCGATGACGTCCCTCCTCGATGACAACGACGGCGCCTGCTGCCAAATCGTTACTCGATTGGTCCAACACCGATTCGAGTCGCTTTATGACGTGATCCGTTCTCGTGTTATGTAGACGGAACAAAACGACGCTCACAACTTGACTGGCGCAGTTGGCCACGATTTCGCCGAAGTCGAGATCAAACGTGAGTACGACCCGCTGTTCCAAATGTGCCCGTTGGAAGATCTCGCCATTGGGGAGTCGCTGGAGTCCTAGCTCTCGGAGGTGGATGACGTCGTGGCCTCGACCGCGAAGCCACGACACGACTCTGATCGAGACTCCCATGTCTGCGAGAAATCGCATTCGTTGTCACCATTAGGCCGTAGGAACCTGCTCCTGCGCCAACCACGCGGCGTACTCAAGGGCCTGCGTGATGTCCTGCCGTTCGAGGTCAGGATAGTCGCTGAGCACTTCCTCGATGCTCGCGCCATGTGCGACTTGACCGACGATCACCGAAACGGGGATCCGCATCCCCCGAATCGAAGCTCGACCACCGAGAATCTTCGGATCGAACGTGATTCTGTCGAACATCGTCTGCTCCTTGCCAGACCGTCACCCGAGGAACTTTGAACGTCGTAACCGCTTGATCCAAAACAAGCTATGGCTCCGAAGCCAGCAATTGCAGCAAGTGGCAGCGCATTGTCTGAACTGCCTAAATACAAATGGCTCCGAAGTTTCCGGAGCCATTATACCGTCCAATCGGGGTGACTGGATTTGAACCAGCGACCTCTTGGTCCCGAACCAAGCGCTCTAGCCAGGCTGAGCCACACCCCGGGGGTTTGGTTGAAGCTCCATATCGTACTCCTTGCTGTCGGGATGGGTCAACCGGAGTTGGGAAGGCGAAACGGCGAGGGGGGGCATGTCCGCTTCTGCCGACTTGTGCAGCGGTAGGAAGAGTCAACAGGAGAATCAGGGGGGGTGGATTCCCTGTTGGATGGCCAGGGCGGAGGAGCCGGAGAGTGACGAACAAGGAGTTCCGATTGTTGAGGGGAAGACAGATTTTGGATCAGCCAGTTCAGAACCGCGAGGAACGGGGAATCTCGACGGATCTGCCCTTAGCCCCCTGGTCGCTGTCCTCAACAATCGGAACTCCTTGTTCGTCCCTCTTCGGCTCTCCCGCCCACTCTGAATTGAAAGCATGCTGGCTGCATCCCTCGCCTCCGAGACATTCAGGCCGTCTCCGCTTCGCGCGAGCGCATGGTCCTTGACGGAATCCGGCAAAGAAGTCGACTCAAGATCCGTCGGACTGCCGGATCGAGGAGACTCAGATCCCGGAGATCTACGCAATCCGTGCCATGAACCCAACGGCGACGAAGGGTGAGCCGGGCGCCGTCGGGGATGACGTGCAGGGGGATCGGTGTTGGGGCACGCTGGGTCGGGACAGGATCGAGGGTCGGTGGTGCTCGCCATGATCTGCACTCGATTCATGGCAGAGCGTGGTTAGAGCGCCTCAAGAAATGCGTAACTTCAAAACTTACGCTTCGGGGCAGGATGCACGCAAAGTGCGCGCCTTCAACATTTGCGCCGCCGGGTCAGTCGCCTAACTGCGACGTGCGCCAGTCGTCCAGATGAAGTTCGACCGACCGTCGTCCACGGAACTCATTGATCACCGGTCGGAATGCGACGTCCAGTGAACCATTCGGCTCGGCGAGCTCCGCCAGCCATTCGGGCCGATTGAAGGCCAAACCGCGAAAGCGCACGCCGTGTTGCTCGAGTTGGACTGCCAGATGTCGGTCCCCCTTGCCCAGAGGACGCGGCGGTCCGGCAAGTTGGACGCTACTGGTGCACAGCAGGGGACGTGGGTTGCCGGCACCGAACGGCGCGAGTTGTTCCATCTGTTGCACGGTCGATAGCGTCAGTTCGGCCAGCGTTGTTTCCGCATCAATTAACAGCTCCAGTACGTGCGAACGCTCGTCCAGCAATTGCTCCACATGCTCACAGAACTGACTGCGAAAGGCAGCCACGTGTTGCTGATCGATTCGCAGCCCGGCCGCCGCCGCGTGACCACCGTGCTGCAGCAAGTGCTCGCCACAGGCCGACAAGGCCTGATGCAAGTCAATTCCACCGGCGGTGCGTGCGGAACCGGTGCCGATCGTGCCGCCCAGATTGTCCAACGCGATCATCACGACCGGACGCTGGTGCTTCTCCGCCAAACGGCCGGCAACAATTCCGATTACGCCTTGATGCCATCCGCGATCCGCCAACACCAAAGCCGCATCGTTGGTCGGGTCAAAGTTCTCCTTGATCTGCTTGTTGGCGGACAGATAGATGCTCCGTTCCAAGTGCAATCGGTTCTCATTCAACTCGTGGATGTACTCTGCGAGTGCTTGGGCACGCTGCGGATCCTCCGTGACCAGCAGCTCGACACCCAATTGGGCTTGACCCAAACGACCGGCCGCATTCAACCGGGGAGCCAAGCCAAAGGCGAGATCTTCGCTGCTGAGTTCCGACTTACTATTCAGTCCCGAGACTTCCAGCAACCTGCCGATTCCCAGCGGAGGACGTGATTTGAGGCTTTTCAGTCCGTGCTTCACGAGAATTCGGTTCTCATCGATCAGCGGAACAACGTCGGCGACGGTTCCCAGGGCGGCAAGCCCCAATGCCGACAGCAAAAACTCGCGCAACGGTTCGGTGACCCGTTTCCCCTGACTCACACGCTGACAGACGGCCCAGGCGACCTTGAAGGCCACTCCTGCTCCACAGAGCTCGCCAAACGGATAATCCGATCCGGGCAATCTTGGATGGACGACCAACGCATCCGGCAAGTGCTGATCCGGTTGGTGGTGGTCGGTGATAATCAGTTCCAGGTCCATCTCGCGCGCGACCTGGGCCTCGACGACACTTGTGATTCCGCAGTCGACGGAGACGACTACTTCCGCGCCTTCCTGTTTGAGTCGCCGGAGTGCGTCCTCGTTCAGCCCATAGCCTTCGTCTAATCGATTCGGCAGATAGTAGCCGACGTTCCCGCCGGCGAGTCGCAGACAGCGCAACAGGATCGCGGTCGCTGTCATGCCGTCGGCGTCGTAATCCCCGTAGACAACGATGCGTCGCTTTTGTTGCAGTGCGGCGTGCAGATGGTCCGCTGCCTGCGTGAGTCCGGGAAGTTCTTCGGGGTCGCGTAACTCGCTTAGTTTCGAATCGAGAAACCGACGCGCATCGCCAGCATCGGTGATTCCCCGAGCAAAGAGTAATCGGGCCAGGACACTAGAAAACTGTCCCGTGCGCTCGATCTGCTGAATGACGGCCGTGTCGTGGGGCCGAATTCGCCACCGCTTTTCCATGTCATCCTTCGGCGATTCGCACGGCCGTCCGGCGGTTGCCCAGCCGTCCACCGTGGTGGTCCATCACACAACAAGACGAGAGCGCATCTCAAAACCGTGATACGGGAGGTTGAGGTTCCGGCCGCGCCGGAATGGACGGCACTTTCGGCTCGGCAGCGACCTCGCCCTCCCGGACTCGAAGCCACTGCTGCTTTTTCTTTGAGACTACTTCTTCTTCTCCGTGTGCACGGTGTGCTTTCGCAGACGAGGAGAGTACTTCTTGAGCTTCAGTTTTTCGCCGCCCGGTTTGCGCCGCAACACATAGTTGTAGTCGCCCGTCTCCTGGCAAACCAGAAACACGGTCTCCGCCTTCTTCTTGCCTTTGCCACCTTTCTTCGCCATCGATGGTTTTCCCTTTTCCCTTTTCCCTTTGTACTGCCAACGGTCCGAGTGTGTGCCCCACGCAGGATTGTCATCCGGTAGGAACGGACTCGGCCAGGATACTCAAAAACTCACCGTCGCAGGCTGGCCAACCAGCCAACTCGGACCGCCCTTGCCAGGAAGGGCACCTCGGGTCCCACGCCCGCGGCCTCGTATTGTAATCCGAAGGGGCGGACGGATTCCAGGGCCAGTGTTTCGTCACAGGCAAAAGTGAGGGCATGCCAGCTTCTGCCGACTTGCGCTGCCGTCGGAAAAGTCAACAGGAGAATCGTGGGGGGAGTCCCTGTTGGACGGTCAGGGGCGGAGGAGCCGGCGAGTGACGAACAAGGAGCTCCGATTGTTGAGGGGCACAGGGGCTAGGCTTCCGGGGGAGGATTCGCCGAGATTCCCCATTTCGAGGCCGGGAATTCTCAGGAATCAAGCCGTGAATGACCGCCAACGGCACAGACACCCCGCTTTCTGGCTGCGACAGGTCGCGAATGGGACGCGGCAAACGAAGTCGCAGACCGGTTTGGGGCTGGGCCAGATTCTTCGTAAAATAAGGAATGTTTCGTAGAATAAGCTGAGTGCAAGAGCTGCGGCCCTCACGTGCCAACAGATCTTGGCAGTGGCGACGAGCACGGAAAACAAGGTGATCTGCGGGATTCCGGAGCTTGCAACGGGATGTTTGCCATCCGGAGACCGATGGAGTGAACATGGCCAATTTGCCTCCCACGACCTCAGACGCGAACGGCCCCGCCGATGACCGCGAGAAGCCGGCCGACCAGCTGGCTGCCGCCGAGGATGGTGTGGCGTCCGTCGATTCGGGGGACGAGACGGCCGGGGGTGCCGAGACGACTGCCCAGACGACACACGCGGATGACTCAGCCGCCGCGCCCACACCGCACCATGTGGCCGATCCGGGAGCACGATTTCTGCTGTTTGCCGCCGTGCCCAGTTGGCTGGTCAGCATGATCTTGCACATGGTTCTGCTGTTTGCGCTGGCCCTGTTGACGATGCCTCAACAAGCCACTTCGCGCGACAATGAACTCGAGTTGGGGACGACGGACGAGACGGTACTGGATGACGCGCCACTGTTCGAGGTGCCTGCGCCGAGTACGGATCAGCAGGAGCAAATGGCGGAGATTACTCCGAACGAGCCGCTTGAAGTCCAGCCGAGTGAACTGATTACTGACGCGCCGCCCGTCTTGAGCCCCGATGACCTCGAACCTCCTTCCGCCGCAGTCACCCTGGATCCTCTTGGACCCGATGTGGCGCCCACAGGCGATCTGTTGAAACAACTCGGCAGCTTCGGCGGGACGGGGCTTGAGGGGCGCGGTGCCGCGACGCGCGCGCAACTCGTGCGGGAAGGGGGAGGAACGGAGGGCAGCGAGAAGGCGGTGGCGCTCGCGCTGCAGTGGATTAAGAACCACCAGAATCCGGACGGGAGTTGGAGCTTCCAGCATCTGGCGGGCAACTGCCCTTGCCCGGACCTGGGTACGCTCGACGCGGCCTTTAATGGTGCCACGGCGATAGCCTTGCTGCCATTTCTCGGAGCGGGGCACACGCATCAGGAGGGGCAGTACCAGCGGGAAGTCCAAGGCGGTCTGTATTACCTGCTCAGTCATCAGAAGGCGAACGGCACCTTTTGGGAGGCCGGTGGAAACCTGTACTCGCACGGGCTCTGTGCCATTGCCCTGTCCGAAGCGTATGCGATGACGCAGGATCAGGCCCTCTTGCGGCCTGCTCAAGCGGCGCTGGATTACATCGCCTACGCCCAGGATCCCGTCGGCGGTGGCTGGCGGTATGTCGCCAAACAGCCCGGCGACACGTCCGTGGCCGGGTGGCAGCTGATGGCTCTCAAGTCGGGCCATATGGCCTACTTGCACACCGATCCGTCGGTGCTCGTCGGCGCGACGCGGTTTCTCGATTCCGTCCAAACCGACTCCGGGTCCGGGTACGGCTATATGGACCCGGGCGATTCCCTAGGCACTACCGCGGTCGGGCTGCTCTGTCGCATGTATCTCGGATGGGGACGAGATGAGCCGGCGCTGCAACGGGGCGTCCAACGGATTGGCAAGAGTGGCCCATCGCGCGTGGATATGTACTACAACTACTATGCAACGCAGGTGATGCGGCACTACGAGGGCGAGTTGTGGGAGAAGTGGAATAAGGAGATGCGCGATTTCTTGGTGGATTCGCAAGACCAGAATGGGCATCTGCAGGGCAGCTGGTACATGGGGAAGAATCACTCCTCGGTGACCGGTGGCCGACTCTACTGTACCTGCATGGCCGCGATGATTCTGGAGGTCTACTACCGACATCTGCCTCTGTACCGACAGCAGGCGACGGAAGACGATTTTGAACTCTGACAGTCCGCGATTCGGCGCAGTTGCCTGACTTCTTTCTCTCAACGGTCGACAGTGCTCGTTCTTCCAGTTATCGATCTTCAGCAGGGGCAGGTCGTTGCGGCCCACGCGGGAAACCGCGCGAACTATCGGCCCTTGCGCAGCCGCTTGGTCGCCGACGCGCGACCCGCGTCCGTGGCGGCCGCCTTCGTGCAGAAGCTCCAGTTGGGGCAGGCCTATGTTGCCGATCTGGATGCGATGGATGGCGCGGATTTGAGCTGGGATGCCTACGCGGAAATCGGTCGGCAAGGTCTGCAGCTCTGGCTTGATGCGGCCATCGCCGATCGCGACCGCGGCACCGCCGTCGCATCCTGGACCGGTGCCGGCGCGCCCATTCAGCCGATCCTCGGCCTCGAGACGCTTCCTTCGATTGATCGGTTGGTGGAGGTCCTGGATGCGGTCGGGCCGCAGCGCCTGGTGGTCAGTCTCGACATGCTCACCGGGCGAATCTGGACGCGTGTTCCGCAATGGCGGGATTCTCGACCCCTCGACGTGGCCGTCGAATTGTTGCGGCTGGGCGTTCAGCGGTTGATTCTGCTGGACGTTTCGCGAGTCGGGAGTGGCACGGGGCCGGGGACAGTCGAGCTGCTTCGTGACCTCCGCGAACGGGATGCCCACGCGCAGATCGTGTGCGGTGGCGGGATCGCCGGCTGGGACCAGATTGAGATGCTCGGTCGAGCCGGGTGCAGCGGTGTGCTGATCGCCACCGCACTCCACTCCGGCCAAATCGGCGAGGGCGACGTGCGGCGTGCTGAGCGAATCGGAGTGGAAAGCGAAAGATCACACGAGGGTTGAATCGCAGTTCCTTTTGGGGGGGCGGGTTAGGAAGAACGGCTCCAGTCTGGCGGGCGCTTTTCCAGAAACGCGCGAATTCCTTCCTCCGAAACGTCGGTCGTTCGAGCTGTCGCGGTGGCGGCTGCCGCTGCTGACAATTGCGTGGCCAGCTGTTCTCCCACGGTTTCGTTGAGGACGCGCTTCGTCAGCGCCACGGACTCCGGCGCCAGCTGCGCGATCTGGCTAGCTAATTCGTGCGACCGGGCCCACAACAGGTCGTGCGGAATGAGTTCTTGGACCATTCCGATTCGGTAGGCATCCTCGGCCGAGAGGGGGTCTTTCCGCAGGAGGACCTGCGAGGCACGCCCGGCCCCGATGCGAAAACTCAAAAGAGGAACGGCGATTCCCGCAGTCAATCCGCGCAGTGACTCCGGAAAGCCGAAGACCGCTTCCGGGCACGAAATCACCAGATCACATGCCAGGGCCAAGCCCATCCCGGTGCCCAAGGCCGGCCCGTTGACGGCGGCGATCACGGGTTTCGGAAATCCGAGCAGAGCAAGAAACAGATCCCGCAATGCGCTGACGTCCGCAAACCACTCGGCGTGCGCCGATGCGGATTCTCGGCTTTCGAGCAACTCGCTTAGATCGGAGCCCGAGCAGAATGCCGTTCCGGCTCCGGTTACGATCACCGCGCGTACGGAGGGCTGCTGATGGAGATCTTCCAACGCCTCCACAAGTTGGCTGGTCAGATTTCGAGACAGTGCGTTTCGGCGGCTTGGCCGATGCAGAACGATCGTTCCGCTCAGGCCGTCCACCCGCACGTCCAGGCCCCGGTCTTCCGAGGAATTGGGCGGGTTCATGCGTCGGCTCCCTGACGTGAGATCTCTCGAGCTTCGGGGTGTTCCGTCCCCATTCTACCGAATGACGATTCTCGCGATTCGGGTCCTGCCTCCCCAACGAGGTCGTGCACTTCAGCCGTGTTGGTTTTTCGGGAGTCTCCGAACAGGATCGGTCGCGATTCGTTGAACCCGCAGCCGTCAGGCGAGGTCGGCTTCTGGATCCGGTGGTCGCTGGCCGAAATCTCCGGAAACGTGCGGCGTGAGCCTGCGGTCCAACGAACCTCGCCTGACGGCTGCGGGTTCAACGAATCGGCACCGCGAGGATGTAGTAACCTCTTCCGAGCCATTAACTTAAAAACTGCACGACCTTCAACCCCGGTGGTGTGGTTCGGCGGGGGGGCCGATGGGCCACGCAGGGCAAGGCTGGCCGGCGGGTCCGTTGAGGATTTGCCACAGGTGTGGCCTCAACGCATCAAATTGGATCGATTCATGAGTCCATTTGGCCGCTCTAAGTGCTTATTCTTTCAGGGGTTTTAGCCTGTCAGGCCCAAGACATACCGAATTGGCACCCAGCGTGCGAACTAAGGCCAGCACTCGTCGCCGACATCTCATCGATCGCTTCTGAGCGTTTTTCCAACGGGCCACCTTGAGGAATGCAACTGTGCCGCGAACCAAACGCAACGCTTCTGTTCAGCAATTGTCTCGCACGAATGGGGTCAGCCGAAAGTCGGGAAAATCGGCCGAAGGATTTCGCAATGGGAATTCGCGAAAACGATCGGCTCGGAAAAACGACAACCGCCATGACGAAGACGACTTCTTGGATCCCGATGGGGATGGGGATGAGCTGGATTGGGATACAGACGAGGTGGCGGAATCTCAGGAGACACCGATTGCGATCGATGATCCGGTGCGGATGTACTTGATGCAGATGGGCGAGATTCCCTTGCTGAATCGACAGGAGGAAATTGCCGCTGCCCGCAAGATCGAGCGGACTCGGACCCGTTTCCGTCAAGGCATGTTGGCGACGGATTTCCTGCTTCAAGCCGCCGTGTCGGCGCTGGAAAAGGTCCGCGATGGGCAACTGCGACTCGATCGGACGATCGAGGTTTCCGTCACAAACACGGCGGAGAAGAAGCGGATCATGAAGCGGATTCCACCGAACGTGGCCACGTTGCGGAAGATTCTCGTCGCGAATCAGCGTGACTTTCGCATGGCAGTCAACCGAAAACGTCCGCTTGCCGAACGCCGATTGGTCTGGCGCCGCCTGGTTCGACGTCGCTACCGTGCCGTGCGGTTGGTGGAGGAATTGAATCTGAGAACGCAACGGTTGATGCCGCTGTTCCATAAGATTGAGGAGATCTCGCACCGGATGCAGGTCGTGAAGCAGCAGCTCGGCCAGGCTGGTCACAGTGAACACGGGGGGCAGTCGATTGCCGCGCTGAAGGCGGAATTGCAGTACTTGATGCGGATCACGCTGGAAAGCCCCGGGACGCTGCAACGTCGTGTGGAACAGACCAAGTCTCATCAGCGGGCCTACGACGCTGCCAAACGTGAGTTGTCGGCGGGCAATTTGCGATTGGTGGTCTCGATCGCCAAGAAGTATCGCAACCGCGGACTGACGTTCTTGGACCTGATTCAGGAGGGCAACACGGGCTTGATGCGTGCCGTCGACAAATTCGAACACGCTCGCGGCTACAAGTTTTCGACTTACGCGACCTGGTGGATTCGGCAAGCAATCACACGCGCCATTGCCGACCAAAGTCGCACCATTCGTGTTCCCGTGCACATGATTGAGACGATGAGTAAAGTCCGCAACGTCTCGCGTGAACTGGTCCAGGAGTTGGGCCGGGAACCGAGCGCCGAGGAAATTGCGGATCGAGCACGACTGTCCCTCGACGACGCGCGTTGCATCGTCAAGATGTCACGTCACCCTCTTTCGCTCGATCAGCCGGTCGGCGATCACGACGACAGCTATTTCGGCGAATTCCTCGAAGATTATCGGGATGATGATCCTCTGTATGACACGAATCAGCAGGCACTCAAGCAGCAGATTGACAATGCCCTGTTGGTGCTGAATCATCGGGAGCGAGAGATTCTGCGGCTCCGTTATGGTCTGACCGATGGATATTCCTACACGTTGGAAGAAGTTGGCCAGATCTTCTCCGTCACGCGGGAACGGGTTCGGCAAATTGAATCCAAGGCGGTCCGCAAGCTGCAACAGCCGTATCGTTGCCGCGGCCTGATGGGATTCCTGGAGGGGATCGAATTACCCTCTTCGCTGGAAAACGGCGTCCACTAGGACGGCGTGATCGATAGGTCGGATCAACCGAGCGTCGAATCCTGGCGTTCGGACAGTCCGGCCTGTTGCAGAATCTGGCTCGTCGCACGCGCCTTATTGAGCACGTAGAAGTGAACCCCGGGAATCTCGTGCTCGAGAAGTTGTTCCAATTGGCGGGCGGCGAATTCCACGCCGACCGAGAACTGCCACTCTTCATCCGCCTGTTGCGACAATCGCTGAACCAGATCCGACGGCAGGCGCGCGTGGCAAAGAGAGGTAATCCGCTGCACTTGATGCAGATTCGTGATCGGTAACAGGCCCGGGACGATCGGGACCTGGATGCCCGCTTGCTGACAGCGTTCCCGGAATCGAAGGAAATCGGCGTTGTCGTAGAACAATTGCGTAATGACGACCTCCGCACCACAGTCGACTTTTCGCCGCAGGTTCTGCAGGTCGACTTCAGGACTGGGCGCTTCCTGGTGCGTCTCGGGATAGCCGCCGACCGCGATGCCGAAGTGGGGGAACTCTTCCCGAATCAGACTGACGAGCTGATTTGCGTAACGCAACCCACCTTCCATAGGCTGGAATTCACTCGCCCCGCGCGGTGGGTCTCCGCGCAACGCGACAATATTGTCGATCCGGCCGTCGCACGCACGCAGCAAGTACTGACGCAGGTCGGCGACCGTGGATCCAACACACGTGAGATGGGAGGCGACCGGAACGTGAAAACGTTCCTTAACCGCCTGGACGACCTCCAGCGTTCGATCACGAGTTGTGCCGCCTGCCCCGTAGGTGCAGGTCACGTAACTGGGTCGAAAGGCCATCAACGCGGCGACCTGTTCGTACAGTGCCACGCATCCTGCATCCGTTTTGGGCGGAAAAAACTCGAATGATAATCCGAACCGCTCGGGTCCGTAGGCTTGGCTGATTCGCATCGGGGTACTTTATAAAGAAAGAGGCCGATCGGCTAGTTGTCGATCACCTGCCACCTGTTGGTACATGTCGCGGAGCAGCTGAATGTGCCAGGGCTCTTGAGCAATCCCGCGCCGCTGAAAGACGCGTCGTTGAGTCTCGGCAACAATCGCGGGCGGCAGATCTGTGATTTGGCCCAGTGATTGGGCGTGATTGACGAAGCTGGCAACATTCGTCGTCACCATGCCATAGATCATGCTGCAGGCTCCCAAAATCTTGCCCGTGAAGATGCTGGTATGGATTGCGGTCTTCGTGTAATCACCGACCAGACAGCCCAGCAGTTGCAGTCCGCTGTCCATCTTCCGGCCTTCCATCTCGACGCGAACGGAACCGTACGTGTTCTTCAAGTTGCTGTTGCTCGTTCCGGCTCCGAGATTGACCCAGGCACCCAGGTAGGAATGTCCCAGGAAGCCGAAATGCTGTTTGTTCGCGAATTCTTCTAGCACACTGGCTTCGATCTCGCCCCCGATCTTACATGCGGGGCCGAGGGCAACTCCCGGCCGGATCGACGCGTGCTCATGGACTCGGGATTGGGCTCCAATCAGGATCGGACCGCTCAGACAGGCGAACGGGCGGACGGACGCCTGTTCATCCACCACAATCGGCCCCTGGGATGTGTCCGTGTGGACCCACTCGTGCCACTGGACCCCATGGGCGACGAAGACGCCGTCACGCAGCTCCCGATAATGGCCCTGTGCGATGCGGAAATTCAGACTGTCGGCCAGCGTGGCCAGATGCCAGGAGAGAATCTCGTGGGGATATGAGATCAGCGCGAGGTCCTCTTCAAATCGGGGCAACGCGGCGAAGTTCGGACCCTGTACGAACTGTCGCATCGATTCCCCATCCCAGGGCGCGGTCGGCGGAAGGATCTCGGCAGGCAGCACGGCTGCGGCGAGCTGATTCATCGACTGCAATTGTCCAAAATCGCCGCGATGATACAGACGACGCAGAACGTCAAAGGTGTGCGGCGAGGGGACCAGCCGCGCGTTGACCAGCAGGGTCGCTTCGCCCCGTGGGGGATGTTCGTCCCAATTCGGAAACGTGGCGGCCTGCCATGCCCGCAGGTAGGGCCGCACGAGACCGCTGACTTGGCCTCCCATGCGCTCAATCCAGAACGCGAGATTCTCACCCCCACAACGAATCGTGTAGGCCGCGCGACCGAGCGTCATCGGGTACAGCTGGGCAACGTGAGTGTCTTCAAAGACGACAATCCGCATGATTCAGTCCTATCCCGCCTCGACCGACTTCCATCCGCGGCGCAGCCAATGCGATCTTCCTCGCGGAACCGGCTTCCTGCCGACGAAAAGTTAGGAAAAACCGGCCGGAATCGGTCTTTCGCATCCATCAAACGTAGCTTGGTAGACGAGTCTACGACGCGAGGCCCTCCCGCGGAGCGGCTGAGTCGATTCTACGGGTCAGTCCGACGGACGTCTGCAGATTCTCCCCTGGCCCGTTCGGAAGGCAGATCAGATCGGCAGTCGCTAATGTGCACCGGCACTTGGAGATGCCGATCGAGTTGATCTCGGCGATCAGGCCCATCCGTGTTATCTTGCCTTCGCGTCCCGGCCTGGGACGAATGACTGGCCCGCGTCGTGCAGGTTCTAAGCGAAGGAGGAATCGAACGCATGCAACAAGAAATCGCCTTGCCGCTGTCATTGATTCTGACGCTTGCGTTTCCGCCCCTCGTCATTGCGGTGGAGTCGGAACCGGCTGAGCATCCGCTGCAGAGAATCGTGCTGTTGGCGGAAAAACGGGAGCAGGAGATCCGCTCCTCGATTCGCGACTACACCTGCTTGTTGGTCAAGCGCGAGCGCATCAACAAGGTGCTCCAACCGCATCGCTTCATCGACGTTAAGGTTCGGGCGGCACAGCAACGGCCTGGTCGGGAGATCCCTATGGCAGTTCGCATGCATTTTCTGGCACCGCGCGAAGTGAAGGATCGCCTCGTCTTGTACGTGCAAGGGCAGAATGATGGACAGTTGGCCGTTCGTCGCGGTGGACCCCGCTTCTCGTTTGTCACCGTCAACGTCGATCCAGAGAGCGAATTGGCTCAGACGGAAAGCCTGATGCAGATTACGCACATGGGACTGGACACGATGGTCGGTGAGATCATCCGACAGGTGAAGGACCACATGGAGGCCGATCCCACGGGGGCGAACACCCAGGTCGAGGTTGTGGAAGATGCGGCCATCAATGGTCGGGCATGTACGTACGTGCAGATCACGCACCCCGAGCGACAGGCGGGTCTGGATTTCTATCGCGCTCGCCTGTTCGTCGACAACGAACATCGGTTGCCGGCTCGAGTGGAATCCTACGACTGGCCGAAGACGCCCGACTCGAAGCCGGATCTGTTGGGCGAGTTTACGTACACCAAGGTCCGGATCAATGTCGGGCTGACGGATGC
>CAZFWV010000035.1:0-21288 GCA_964522605.1 uncultured Pirellulaceae bacterium | reverse complement strand
GCGCCAGAGTGGCGGAATTGGCAGACGCGCTGGATTCAAAATCCAGTGCCCGTCAAGGGCGTGAGAGTTCGAGTCTCTCCTCTGGCACTGACTTTCATCAAGGGTTTGCGGCGAAGCGTCGTGAGTCCTTTCTGGGTCACTGCCCAAGTCCGACTTTCCATCGGTTAAGTTCACCTCCAGCAGCTGAACGTCTTCCGTAACCGACTCACGCAGGGAGAAAACAGATGCTTAAGCTGGGTATTATTCAATGCGGCGCGATCAAAGGTCCTCAGTAGGCGTCGCGAAACGGAGAAATGTCGGACTTTCGTTGGCCGTCCTGGATCAAGGGCGGCGCCGCCGTCATTAAATGCGTACACGATGGTGATTCACAAATACTGCACTCTCATCCAATGGACGTCGACGCCGGATGATAATCAGCGTCTTTCGCTTCTCGCCCTGGTGAATTTCATTGACTTCGAAGATCGAATCGCTCCACAATAGAAACAGTCTCAACACTATTCGGGGCAGCTGATGAAGACGCCACCATCGTCTACGGCTTTCTGCGACTGAATTGCGGTCGCGGAGCGCGGATGATGGTGGCGTTGATGCTGCGCCGCCACCTGTGGGATGCCGACTGATGAAGATGCCTACTTCGGCAATCCTATCTTTTGCGCTGATGCTGATGTGCGTCTGTACTCAAGCCACTGCGGACCCCTTTGGCAGTGGTGCGAACCAATTCGAAATTGAGTTCGTCACGATTGGCAGCCCCGGCAACGCCGCCGACACGACCGGTGCCCCGGATCCCGCTGGCTCAGTCGATTACGTTTACCGAATTGGCAAGTACGAGATCAGTCGGGACATGGTCGAGAAGGCTAACGCCGAAGGCGACTTGGAGATTACGTTGCACGCCGCATTTCCCGTGGCGGATATGCCTGCCTCGGGCGTGAGCTGGAACGAGGCGGCACGGTTCACCAACTGGCTGAACATGAGCCAGGGATTTCCGGCGGCCTACAAGTTCAGCACACAGCCGGGTGAGGCAGGCTACGACGCAACCGCAAACATCGAACTTTGGGTCGACGGCGACCCCGGTTTTGACGCCGGCAATCCGTTCCGCAACAGCCAGTCCCACTATTTTCTGCCCAGCGTTCATGAGTGGTACAAGGCGGCCTACTACGACCCCTCAGCCAACGGTGGTGCTGGCGGCTATTGGGACTATCCCACAGGGAACGATACGGTGCCCCGGGCCGTTGCTCGGGGCACTGACCCGAATACCGCGGTTTATTATCGAGATTTAGAAGACGATCCTGCAGAGATTACGCAGGCAGGCGGTCTGAGTCCTTACGCCGTGATGGGCTTGGGCGGCAATGTCATCGAGTGGGAGGAAACGGAGTGGGACTTGACGAATGATGATCCCGCGTCTTGGCGTGGTTTGCGTGGCGGCCACTTGTTCACGGGGCCCAGTATGATGACCTCCTCGGCCCGCGTCCTCGGCCCCCCTTCGGACGAGGACAGCCGTACCGGTTTCCGCGTTGCCAGCATCCCTGAGCCAAGTCTCGTGGGCGACTTCAATAACAACGGCGTTCTGGACGCTGGAGACATCGACATGCTCACTTGGGAGCCACGCACGGAATTCGATGTTACGGGCGATGGCCTCATCACTCAAGACGACCGCGAGTACTGGGTGCATCGTCTGGCCAATACGTATTTTGGCGACGCTGACGTCAACGGTGAATTCAACATTCGCGACCTCGTCCAAGTGCTTGGCATCGGCAAGTACGAGACTCAACAGGAGGCCTGCTGGTCCGAGGGCGACTGGAACGGCGACGGTATCTTCGGCACCGGGGACCTTGTCACAGCATTAATTGACGGCGGCTACGAGATTGGATCGCGGCAGGATGCGCCAGCGGTTCCGGAGCCGGCCGCGTGGGTATTGTGTCTGGTAGCCAGCGGGGGCTGCTTGTCGCTTCGGAAAGTCGAGGCAAGGGTGGTGAAATGAAGATTTCAGCAGTTTCGTTGTCGACTCTCTGCCTGATCCTCCCGGGTTCCGTACCTGGCGCTTCCATCGCAGTTGATTTTGGCGTTTACTTCCAGTCGACGATGAACCCGAGCGAAAATGCAGGATACGTCCCGCAGCAGAACTGGAACAGTTTTCCTGGAGCATTTGGTTCTCAGTCGAATCTAATGGATGATTCTGGTTTGCCGACGACCACGAGCGTGAGTTGGACATCCAACAACCTTTATCAGGTTCAAGATGGCCAGACCGATACACCAGGGAATCGACGAATGATGTACGGCTATCTCGATACAAGCAATACGTCGACGACGACCGTCACGGTTACAAACATTCCCAATTCCTACGTTCTGACTGGGTACACTGTTTTCGTTTACTTAGATGGCTCCAACGGAGCAGATCATCGAACAGGCAGATACTCGTTGCTTCCAACTGGTGGAACGGCGATCACACGGTACGCGCGTGATGCTGCGAATACGTATTTTAATGGCACCTTTATTGAATCAACTGACTCAACTGCTCCCATCCTGATGGCAGGGGCCACGGCGGCGAACTTTGTCCGCTTTTCGGACCTGACTTCCACCGGTTTCAACTTGACCGCTGCTGGAAGTGTGGGAGAAGGGTTTTCTCGAGCGCCAGTCAATGGGATTCAAATCGTGCAGATTCCCGAGCCATCTTCCCTGATGCTGCTGAATCTTGGGCTGCTAGGTCTGGCGAGACTGCGTCGTCGCCTGTCGTGATCGGCATACAGCTTGACGTGTGAGTTCAGCCGCCCGACCACCGGCGCGGTTACCTCGACATGCTTCGCGTTAAGGCCCGCCTCTGCAGTGGAGAGACGTTCTGCCGACGGCCTCAGGAGTTGGGACCTCTGTATTCGCTGTATTCGGGCAATACGCTCTGGTTTACGCGACTGTGTGCGAGGCCAGACGGTCTGAGAAAAGTGCGTTTCGTGTGCCCCTGCGACGCAAGATATGGCACAATGATGGCAAGCTAATAGCGCCTCTTCCGGTGATCCGGTCCATCGCCGCGTTGAAGGCGATGGCGACTTGCAAGAGGAGGAATCTGATGAGCTGGTGGCGCGGTGGATGGATCGTCTGGTGTTGGCTGATTCTAGTTGTGGGGGGAGCGGAGGCGACGGATTGGCCGACGTATCGGCGAGACGCGATGCGATCCGGTTGGACGCCCGACCGCCTTTCGGCTCCGCTGCAACTGCGTTGGGTTTACCAAGCGGTGCAGCCGCCCGAGCTCGCATTTCCAGGGCCCGGAGATCGAGTGATTGAAGGGCTCCAGCTTCGCCATCGCGTGCGTTTTGACGATGTGTTCCATGTGGCCGTTGTCGGAGACTCGGTTTACTTTGGATCCTCCGTCGATCACACCCTTCGCTGCGTCGATCTGGCAACCGGTCAGTCCCGCTGGAGCTACATCACAGACGGTCCGATTCGTTTGGCACCAACCGTTGTCGATGATCGGCTGTATGTCGGATCCGACGACGGCTATGTCTACTGTTTTGACGCCAACCAGGGCGAGTTGATCTGGAAGCTTCGTGCGGGTCCTCGTGACGAGCGTGTGTTGGCACGTGGCCGAATGACGTCGCGCTGGCCCGTAAGGACCGGGGTCCTGGTTGACGCGAACGTTGCCTATTTCGGGGCCGGAGTATTTCCGCACGATACGGTCTATCTTTGTGCGGCCGACGCCCAGACCGGTGAGATTCTCTGGAAGAACGACCGCATCAGCCAGCGCGGTGCAGATCGCGATGATCTGACTCCTCAAGGCTATCTGTTGGCCAACGAGCGTCTGTTGTTTGTCCCTTCCGGACGCACCCTGCCCGCGGCTTTCGAGCGGGCCACGGGTGAACTCGTCCACAAACAGCCGGGAGGCGGCAAGCAGGTGGGCGGTTCGTCGGCGCAATTGATCGACGGACAGGTCGTTTCATTAGGAGGGGAAGAGTTCGTTCTGTTTCTCGATCAGTCCACGGGGGGAATCGAAGACCGACTGCAGGCGCATCAGATGGCGGTCCATGCGAACCAGGCGTTTCTGGCCGATGGTCAGCAGATCGTCGCAATCGATCGAGCCCACTACCAGCAACTGCAACAGCGCCGACAGGTGCTGGAGACGCAACGTTTTGATCTTCAGCGCCGGCTGCGTTCCAACCCGGCCTCTCAGCAGCTCGCACGATTGCGGACGGTCCAGGCAGAGCTGGCCGAAGTCCAGAAGACTCAGGCGCAGAGTCCGGCATCGTCGAGTGGCTCTTTGAGCCAGCCGATCGTGTCCGAGGATGTCCTGTTTCTGCAGGCCCGGGTAGCCCTAGCGGTGCAGGCCTATGAAGAAAGCCGTCGACAGTATGAGCAACAGGTTCAGCAGTTGGAACAACTGCAGCACGAGATCGATGCCGCATTGGACGGGGCGGTGCTTTGGCGAAGATCGCTGCCGCATGAGTCTGAGCTGATTCTGGCAGGCGATCATCTGGTCGCCGGTGGCGTCGGAGAAGTGCTGCTGCTGGACAGCGAAACGGGGGAGACGATCTGGAGTCAGGCCGTCGATGGCGAAGTGCGTGGCTTGGCTGTTGCGGACGGCCATTTGCTCGTCAGTACAACCGACGGCAAGATCTATGCGTTCGGTGACGCAACCAATCCGTTGGAACAGGCACCGGCGATGGTTTCGAATCCATTGACCGATTCGATTTCCGTTGAGGATGACTCGAATCGATTTGCTGTGGCCGCCGAAGAGATTCTGGAGCGAACCAAGTTGCGACGCGGCTTCGCCCTCGTTTATGGCGCGGAAGAAGGCGGTCTGGCGTATGAACTCGCGCGTCAGTCGGAACTGATGGTTTATGCGCTCGAACCGGATTTGGAAAAAGTCCGCGCAAGCCGACAAATGTTGCTCAAGGCTGGTCTCTACGGAACTCGCGTTGTTGTCGATCACTGGGACCTCGCCCACGATCCTTACCCGAATTACTTCGCCAACCTGATTGTCGCCGAACAACTCTTGACCCGCGGTGAACTGCCTGAGGCACCGGTCGAAGTTGCCCGACATCTCAAGCCAGAGGGAGGCTCGTTTTGCCTGGGCGGAGTCCGTTCCACCGATTCATCTGCGAGTGAGCAGACGTTGGCCGCGATCGCTCAGTGGCTGTCCGCAACAGAGCTTCCGAAAGAGCAGCTGACGATCGACCCGTCGGAGAACTGGATCTGTGCAACGCGCGGGTCGCTGCCGGGTGTTGCGTACTGGACGCATCAGTATGGAAATTCGATGAACACCGCATGTGTGGATGACCAGCGGATTCGCGGCGGAGTTCGCATTCTCTGGTATGGAGATCCTGGTCCCAGTGCGATGGTGAATCGCCATCAGGGAGTCACGGCGCCTCTTTCGGCGCAGGGGCGTCTGTTTGTCCAGGGTGAAGAGAGCGTGATGGCTTACGATGCCTACAACGGGCAGTTTCTCTGGGAACGCAAGAATCCAGGTGCGATTCGCACAGGTGTTTACAACAACTACGAACCGGGAAACCTGGTGATCGGTGATCAATGGCTGTTCCTTGTCTTGCAGGATCACTGCCTGCAAATGGATGCCGCGACGGGTGAGGAGATCCGCCGCTTCTCAATTCCCGAAGCGAAGTCCCACGACGAATTCGAGTGGGGCTATGTTGCCTACCGCAATGGTCGTCTGTTTGGTACCCGCACCCGTCGACAACTGATTGCCGAAGAAGCACGACGGCGAGGACGACCGACCGAAACCGATTCGAGCGATCTCGTCTTCGCCATCGATGTGGCGACCGGTCAGGTGCTCTGGTCGTATCAGGGTCAGTCGGTTTCGCATACGACCGTGGCGATCGACGATCAGCGTGTGTATTTCGTCAATAGTTCGATCACGTCGGAGCAACGCGAGCAGTTGTTGCGGCAGGATAAGTCGGAATTGGCCCGGCTCAGTGGCAAAGAGCGCGAGCTGGCCGAAGAGCGGATGAAGCGAATCGACGCGCGCGAAGCGGTGGCACTGGATATCGATTCAGGCAAAGTCCTCTGGTCTCTTCCGGTCGATGTCACGGACTGTACCGGTGTGGGAATCGGCGCCGGTCGGTTGACGTTGATGGCGACGCAAGGCTATGTGATCCTCTGCGGCGCAAATGCAAATGGCCACTACTGGGAACAGTTTCTGGCGGGTGACTTTGAGCGTCGCCGGTTGGTGGTGCTTTCGGCGGAAACGGGAAAAACCGTTTGGAAGCGTGACGCGAACTATCGCCACCGTCCGCTTGTCGTGGGTGATCGGATCATTGCCGAACCGTGGGCGTTCTATCTGCATACGGGCGAACAGGATGTGCGCACTCATCCGCTAACCGGCCTGCCTTCGCCCTGGATGTTCATCCGCCCGGGGCATCATTGCGGAGCGATTTCGGCGACCCCCAGCACGCTCTTCTTCCGCTCCGGATACACCGCCTACTACGATCTGCGGGAAGACAGTGGCACGATGCACTTCGGTGGCCATCGACTCGGTTGCTGGATCAATACGATCCCCGCCAATGGGCTGGTGATGATTCCCGAAGCGAGTGCGGGTTGTGCCTGCCTGTTTTCGCTGACTGCAACCGTGGTATTCGAGCCCGAGCCGCAGCGGCAGGAGTGGAGTGTGTACACCGCGCGGGGCCCTACGACGCCCGTGCAACACATGGCGCTCAATCTGGGAGCTCCCGGGGACCGTCGAGATTCCCGCGGCCGGTTGTGGCTCAGCTATCCGCGCCCCGCTTCGCGCGCCGGCCTGGATCTTCCCCTCGAAATCATGCCGATGTCGATGTTCGGCAGTCAGGGGACGTTCTTCCATCACAACAGTGACTCTCAGACAGTCACCGGCACGGACACCGACTGGGTCTACTGCTCCGGCATGGCCGGAATCACCCACTGCCAGATTCCCGTCCTTGGTCGCAAGGATGCGCCGGCGGATTATACGGTTCGCCTGCACTTTGCCGCACCATCCTCGGACCTGCCGGGGCAGCGAGTCTTCGAAGTCCGGCTACAAGGCGAAACCGTGGCCAAGAATTTCGACATTGCGGCCCGGGCCGGTGGTCCCGGTCGCGCGTTCGTGCTGGAAGAATCGGGAGTCCATGTCACCCGCGACTTGGCAATTGACTTGTTGCCCCGGACCTTGCGCCCGAACGATCGCCAACAGCCGATCCTCTGCGGCATCGAACTGCTCCGCGATGGTGCCGAAGAGATTCTCGTGAAAGTTGCGTCGGAAGACCAGGATTCCTCGGGGCGTTGAAACGAACCGCTGCGTCCGACCAAGACGAGAAGAGGGCATCACTGCCGAACAGTCTGCGAATGACGGATCAGGCGTTGTTGTCGCTTTGGATCGGCAATCGATTGCGGGAGTTGATCACGTGTCGCACGAGGTGACTCGAAAGGAACGCATGCGGCGGGCGCTGGAACGGCAGTCGGTCGATCGCCTACCCGTTCAGACGAACTACACGACTCCGATGGGAGTGTGCCTTGCGAAGCATTTTGGCTGCTTGCCCGGTGAACTATCCGCCCGATTGGATAACCACCTGCTGCGCGTGGAGCTTGGCTATGCCCGACAGATCCGCGATGACGGTCGCACGGCGCTGGATTGGTGGGGCGCGGGTTGGGATACGCAGACCGAAGGCTATTGGCATACGTATGCTCCGCTGGCGCGGCCTGAGGATCTGGAACACTATGCTTGGCCGGATCCTCAGGATCCGGATCTGTTGAACGAGGCTGCCCGACAACTTCGCGAAGATCGTGGGCAGCATTTCGTGGCTCCGAACTTCGGCCTGTGTCTGTTCGAGCGGGCCTGGTCGCTGCGCGGATTTGATCAGTTGCTGATCGATCTGCTGGAACGTCCCGATTGGGTGGCGCGGTTGTTGGACCAGATTACGGAAATCCAGCTCGCCCTGGCCGAACGGTTTATTGCGTTAGGTGTGGATGGAGGCTACTTCGGCGATGACTATGGCGCTCAGCGCGGCATGCTGTTTTCGCCGAAAGTCTGGCGACAATTGTTCAAGCCTCGCCTCGCCCGCCTGTTTGCCGTCTTTCGAGACCAGGGACTGCCGGTCATTTTGCATTCGGATGGTGATATTTGGGCGATTCTGCCGGATCTGATCGAGATTGGCCTGACCTGTCTGAATCCGGTGCAACCGGAAGTGATGGATCACGCTCGGTTGGTCCGCGAATTTGGGCTCAACCTCAGCTTCTACGGGGGGATCTCGACGCAAACCGTCTTGCCCAGTGGCTCACGCCGTCACGTTCAAGATGCGGTTTTCCGTTGCATTCATGATCTGGCACCCAGAGGAACGGGGTTGATCCTGGGACCATCACATCGAATGCAGACCGACATTCCGGTGCAGAACGTCGAGGCGATGCTGGAGGCCTTTCCAAAATGACCGCTGGGGCAGATCGTCGCAATACGGTGGCATCGTGCTTCGAGACGCGCTTTCCGGCGTGTCCCGAGATGTGGGTGCGAGCGCCGGGGCGCGTCGACTTGATGGGAAGCCACACGGATTACAATCTCGGGTACGTGCTGACGCTACCGATCGGCCGCGATACGTGGATTGCTGCCCGGCGCCGCGCGGATCGAGTCGTCCGGCTCTACTCAATGAACCTGGATGCCGAAACCTGTTTTGCTTTGGACCACCCGGGGTCTCTTCCTGCGAAGGATTGGAGTATCTACGCTTCGGGAGTCGCTCGGGTGCTGGAGTCGGAGCGATTCCCGTTGGTGGGGTTTGATGGAGTTGTTCACAGCACGGTCCCCATCGGAAGTGGTTTGAGTTCGTCGGCGGCGCTCGAATGTGCCGTCGCGACGGTCTTTGAAGCGTTGGCCGACCGGTGGCTTTCTCCCGTCCAGAAGGCGCTTCTCTGCCAACGTGCCGAGAACGAAATTGTCGGCGTCGCTTGCGGCCTGCTGGACCAATACACATCGTGTGTCGGTCAGGCCGGGTGCGCGCTGTTGCTCGACTGCCGTGATCTGTCGAGCCGTCCGATTCGCCTGCCCGACGGTATCCAAGTCGTCATCTGCGACACGCGGGCTGCCCGGGAATTGTCCGGGTCCGAGTACGGTGTGCGTCGCAGACAGTGTGAGGAAGGGGCGCGTCTTCTGGAGGTCGCAGCACTTCGCGATTTGGACCCCGAGTCTTTCGCACGGTCCGCGCCGCGTCTTGGCCCGGAGGTGGCTCGCCGGTGTCGCTTCATTGTCGAGGAAAATGTGCGCGTGCTGCGGATGGCCGAAGCGTTGGAGAACGATGACCGTGGGGCGATCGCTCGGCTGACGGCGGAGTCATTTGAGGGGGCGAGCCGGCTCTACGAAATCACGATTCCCGCGATGCACGCCATGATACGGGCGATGGTCCGTGCCCCGGGAATCGTCGGGGCCCGACAGGCCGGCGCCGGGTTCGGGGGGTGCATGGTGGCTTTTGTCCAGCACGAGGACGTGCAATCCTTCATCGAGGCGGTTCGCGATGCCTATCGACAATCGACCGGGGCTGACGCGGAGATCTACCCGGTTGACGCCGCCGCCGGAGCCGGACCGCTCTAAAGTTGCCGCGCCAGGTCCGATTTTCGTTTAACGGCAAGCCGAAGGCGTCGGTTTCTGTCACGTACTCGCCGACGCCTTCGGCTTGCCGTTAAACGAGTTGTGTGTACCCGCCGGTATGTATTCGCTTAACCAGTAGCCGAGGTTGCCAGACTCTGGCTGCGGGTTCGGCGAATATGGACCACGGATTTGCGTTAAATTCCGGCCCCGAATAAGCTTAAGAATAGGGAGCAGTCGGGACGGAGGTTCTCGGGAGCCCGGTTGCTGACGCCGGACAAACGTCACTCGGGCGTGGTGCCAAGCGCCGGTGACGATTCCACGCGGCTTGTCTTCAATCCGCTTGCTGAATCCGGGGCGAGCCGACTCGTTCCCCCTGTTCCTCGGGGTAAATCGCTCGCAGTCGGGAGCCTTGGCGGTTGTGGCCCGCGAATTCGACTCTTCATTCTTAGAGGAAGGCGGGATGAACCATTCCGGCGGGCAAGTCGTGGAGCAGTCCGACAGGACGCTGCTCCGGCGCTTTCGGTCGGGCGAAGGGGACGCTGCGACGGAGCTGTACTTGCGCTATGCGGGTCGCCTGCAGGCGCTGGCCCGGATGCAGACGGCGGCGAATCTGTCGACTCGGTTCGATCCGGAAGACGTCGTCCAGTCCGTGTTTCGCACGTTCTTTCGGCGTGCGGCGGAGGGCATGTACGACGTTCCACCGGGGGCGCAATTGTGGCAGTTGTTGTTGGTCTTGGCGTTGAACAAAGTCCGATCGCTGGCGAGTTTCCATCGCGCTCAGCGCCGCGATGTCCGTCGGACGGCTGGGGATCCCAGTCTGGGGGTCCATCCGGGAGCGGACGATCCAACGCCGGCGCAAATCCTCAACCTGGTCATTCAGGATGTCCTCGGTCAGTTACCGACGGTTCAGCAGCGGATGATCGAGCTGCGAATCGACGGACACGAAGTCGGGCAGATTGCGGAGATTACGGGGCGTTCGAAGCGGACCGTAGAACGGGTCCTGCAGAAGTTCCGCATCCGATTGTCGGAGCTCATTGATGACGCGGAATCCACACGAACAGCGAACCACTGATTGGTCGCATGACGTCGTCGAAGAACGGGTGGAGAGTTTCGAGGCGGCGCGACAGCAGAATCGTGGCGCGAGGATCGAGGATTTTCTGCCCGATCGCTCCGATCCCGAGTATGCGAACGTTGCCGTCGAGCTGATGCGTGTGGAACTGGAACATGGTTGGCGCGAGGGAATTGCTCCGGCCGTGGAAGACTATCGCGCGCGTTTTTCCGACGTGTTGGAGGTGCCCGAACGGCTGGAGGCGTTAGCATTTGAAGACTACCGCTGTCGGTCTCAAGCCGGACAGTCTGTGCTGCCGTCCGACTACAGTCGGCGCTTCTCGATTTCTACGCAGGATTGGCCGTCCGATACGGGGCGGCCACCGCGAGCCGATGACGTCGATACTGCCGTTCAGGATTTGGGCGACGAGTCGCATCGCTTGGTCGATGCGATTCAATTGTTTCCTGACGTGGGAGATGAGATCGCTGGTTTCCGGTTGTTGGAAAAGCTGGGGCAGGGAACCTTTGGGGCCGTGTTTCGCGCCCGACAAAGCGATTTGGCGGGGCGAGATGTGGTGCTGAAGATTACGGCCGGCGTTTCGCGCGAGCCGCAGACGATGGCTCGTTTGCAGCATACGCACATCGTGCCGGTCTATTCGATTCATCAAATCGACCAAGTGCGCGTTCTCTGTATGCCATTCTTCGGACGAGTGACCCTTGCCGATGTGCTGCGCCGGCTGTCGCAGGAATCGCACTTGCCGACGACTGGAGCGTTTTTTGCGGATTGTCTTCCAGCAGTTTCCTCTTCGTCGGATCCGCTGTCGACACGTGACGGGATCGGCGGGGGGCAACCGGTTGCGCTGCAGGAGCTGTCGCAGCGAAGTTACGTGGATGCGTGTTTGAGCATCGGCGAGCGACTGGCGGGGGCCCTGGCGCATGCCCATCAACGTGGGATTCTGCACCGCGATGTCAAGCCGGCAAATGTGTTGCTGACGGATGATGGTCAGCCCATGCTGCTGGACTTCAATATCTCGGACGATCTTGGCGGGCGTGCCAGCTCGCTGGTCGGAGGCACCTTGCCGTACATGTCGCCAGAACAACAGCAGTCAATGGTGACAGGGCAGCGCGTGGATGTGCGCAGTGACATCTATTCCCTGGGCGTGGTGCTCTACCAATTGCTTACGGGCAGGTTGCCCTGGGATGGGAAGAGTTCTGCTCGTCGGACCGTGACGGCCAAGGAACTGCGAGAGCGGAATCCACGTTTGCCTCGCAGTGTTGCGGAATTAGTTGCCCGCTGCCTGCATCCCGATCCCGCTCGGCGATACGATTCGATGGAGCAGGTGCGCGACGATCTCCAGCGCCATTTGGCCAACCAGCCGCTCCAACATACGCCCGACCGTTCGCTGACCGAACGCATGCGGAAGTGGGCCCGTCGCCATCCCGCGTGGCTTTCCGGCTCGTCAATCTCTGCTTTTGCTGCCGTCTTGCTTCTTGGCGTGGTTGGCTTGCTCTTGATGGTTGGCGGTCAAATGCGTCGTTCTGAAGCATTCCGGCAGTTGGAATTTCTGCAGCAGCAGTTGCCAGAAATGCGGATGATGGTGTCTTCGCAATTGTCGGATCCGGCGATCCGTGAAGATGTCACCGGTCGGCTGCACGCACTCGTGGCCTCGTATGGGGTGACGGGATCGGAAGACTGGCAGCAGAATTGGCTCGTTCGTTGGCTGCCAGAAGAGCGTCAGGCAGAGTTGCGCCAGAACATGGCCGAGGTCCTCTACCTGCTGGCGGCGGTGGAATGGCCGTTCGTGGATGGTGATGCAGCGCGGGATCCCGCTGCCGTAGCATCGGCACTTCGTTGGAATCAGTTAGCGCAGCAGGCATTCGCTCTCGAGGATGTCCCCCGGGGGCTTCTGTCACAGCAGGACGAACTGCAATCGCTGCTGGCAGCCTCCGATGCAGTACCTGTCAGACCTCCGCGTGAGTTGCCGCCTCCGAAGACATCGATGGAACGTTTCCTGCTGGCCCAGCAGGATCTCCGGCAACGCCGTTTTGACGCGGCGGCGGAGAACTTGGAGGCCTTGTGTTTGCAGGACGCTCTGGATTACTCCAGTCGATTCCTTCTGGGAAACGCTTATGTTGGTCAAGGGCGACTGAGTGAGGCGGAGGACTGCTTC
The DNA here is from genome assembly GCA_964522605.1 of uncultured Pirellulaceae bacterium. Classification (GTDB taxonomy): domain Bacteria; phylum Planctomycetota; class Planctomycetia; order Pirellulales; family Pirellulaceae; genus CAVZLD01. The sequence continues at coordinate 8,556 of CAZFWV010000035.1, read as the reverse complement.
ACAACTTGCTTGGTGCTATGGCCTCCGGCTTACCTGGCACATTTCAATCGTGGATTATGTCGACTGCAGATGCAGCGATATGCTGAGGCCGAGATCGATTTTACGAAGGTGATCGACTCGCGAGATGATTTGGCAGCGGCTTGGTTCAACCGTGCTCTGTGTCGGAAGGCCGAGCGCAGGTACGGCGAGGCCATCGAGGATCTCTCGCAGGCCTTGAAATTTGGTGATCCGAATTCGAGATTCTATCTGGTGCGATCACGCGTCTATGAGGCGATGGGAGATGCCAAGGCTGCCGCCGCCGATCGGCAACGGGGTCTGGCGACGACCCCGCGTGAGGACGATGTTGCCGGGTGGATCGCTCGCGGGCTTGCCCGAGTCGATACGAATCCTGAATTGGCCTTGGACGATCTTCTGAAGGCGCAAGAGTATGCGAGGAATTCGCGTGAAGTTCTGCGCAATTTGGCCTACGTACGGGCAGAACGATTAGGCCAGACGGAGCAAGCAATTGCCGATTTGAATCGTCTGATCGAACTGTATTCGCACGACGAAGACTTGATGTCGCGTGCCGTATTGAAGGCACGAAAGGGGATCCGCGATGCGGCCGTCCAGGATGGCCTACAGGCGTTGCAGCGTGCACCCAACGATAAGTTGTTGTACCAGATGGGTTGTGTTTATGCGTTGAATTGTCAGCAGGATCCGGGAGACGTTGTCTTGGCGACTTCGTACCTGGCCCGGGCGATCGTCAAGAACCCAAAATGGATTGCTGCGGCGGTCAAGGATCCCGACTTGACATCGCTGCGTGACCAGGCGCCGTTCCAGAGACTCTTGCGCTCGGCAGTCGCATTGCAGCAAATCGCCGCCGAGCCCAGGACAGGTTCACAGGACTCTTCGGCGGCCCGACCATCGGCACGTGACGGCGATCCGTCCGCCAATTCGGAACTTGAATGAGGGGAAGCGATGTTACGGTCATCCTCGTGGCTGCGACGCGGCGCTGCTTCGCGCTTGGCAGGGCGCGAGTCGCGATATCGCCGCAGAGAAAACCGGCGGTTATGCCGGCAGCTTGAGCCACTTGAGCCGCGGCTTGTTCTGTCGGGGACGTCCGTGTGGAACGATACCTCGCAGTTGACATTGAGTTTTGTACCGGACGGCACCCAGGTGGCGGGAGTCCCGAGCGATCTGGATGCGACCTTCAGTCGACTGGGTCCCGCTCAGGAATGGAAAGAAGCTATCTTGCGCGGGTTTCAGCAGTGGGTGGTCCACTCCCACGCAAACGTTGGTGTCGTGGCGGATGAAGGACAACCGTTAGGAACTCCGGGACCGCGAACCGGAGATTCGCGATTTGGCGACATTCGGATCGCATCTCGTCCACTCGCTGAGGATGTTTTTGCCATCAGTGTCTGGCAAAATGCGGTCGTTGCGGGTACCTGGGCGGGGGATGTGATCTTCAATAGTCAGGCGTCGATTGACTCACTGGATGATCTGTTTTCCGTCGCCTTGCATGAAGCAGGACATGTGTTTGGCTTGTCGCATAGTGACAATCCATTGTCGCCGATGCACCTCCACGGAATCCCGTCAAGTACGGAATTGACTGAAGAAGACATCGAAGACATTCAGGCCGTACAAGGGGAGCGGCAACCAGACGCTTATGAAGGTGATTTGGGAAATGACTCGCTCGCGTTGGCTGTTCCGTTGACGCTCCCACGTCAGACGCAGGGAGATCTGCAGCCCCCGATCCTCAAACGCGCCGATCTGACGACTTCCACGGATGTGGACTATTACGCTCTGCCGCAGAATCACCGCGGCGGCGGCCCCGTCAAGATCGAACTCCGGACGAATGGCATCAGCTTGTTGACCCCCCAACTGCGCATCCTGAACCGAAACGGGAGGGTCGTTTCCAGCAGTACGTCGGCACAAATTGGGGGCGCAACTCTGCTCGTTCAACTCGACAATTCCGATCCCGGCGAGCGGCATTTCATTGAAGTGTCGGCCGCCACGTCGAGTGAGTTCGCTGTCGGAACGTACTCGCTATTGGTTACCTACGAAGGCCTCGCCTCAGTGGACAGGGAGCGAATTGAAACCGCGATCGGCCAGCCCGATTTGAGTGAGGAGCAGCTTCAGACCTACTGGGCGGATGAACAACGCTTGTTCGATCGCGATATGCAGAGTAATGATGAGCCTTCCGATGCTCAACGCCTGGTTCGACAACGCGAATATCTGTCGCAGCCGCGGTATCAAGTCACCGCGAGTCTCTCGGACGCGTCCGATGTTGATTACTATTCTTTCGACACGCACGATGCGGATGCCCAGGAACCACTGATTCTGAATCTGACCGTTCATTCTCTCAGCCCCGGACAGTTGATCCCGCGCGCGACGATCCTCAATGAACAGGACGAAATCGTCGACGCCGAAACCCTGGTAAACGGGCAGGGCGAGTTCGTTGTTCAGGCTCAATTGCAGCCGGATCAGGTTTATCGAGTGCGTGTCGAAGCGGTGGACTCCCTGACTCCTTTCTCCGTTGGCAACTACCGTTTGACCTTGGGTTGGGCGGACGAGTGGATTGAGATGCAGACGTACGCGTCGGGCGAACTGCGGCCCGAGGCTCCGGTCGTTGGCAAATCGCTCTACGTCGCCCAGACACAACTGCTGCGTCTGGCCGTCGACGTGGATCCGATCGCGTCGCCTTCGCAACAAATTCTGGTGGTTCAGGTTGCCGATCTGGAGGGACGAGTTCTGAGTCGGCTCGCGGTTCCTTTCGGAGACACCCGCACATTTCCGAGTCTACTTCTTTCGCCGGGGGCCTATGTCGTCCAGTTTTCCTCCGCGTTTGTCGATGTAGCGGGAATTGTGCCCATGGCGTTTGAACTACGTGGAGTGGAGTTCGCCTCGGATTTGGCGGTGGATCCGGTGGATCCGACCGAGGATCCGGTCTTCGTCTGCCCCGGCGAGGAAGATGTGTACTGCTATCCGGGCGGGATCGTGTCCGAGGAACCCTTCTTGTGGGACGATTTTCTCGATACGCTGCCCGATCTGCCCGATCTGACGGGGCCTGAACTGATCGATCTGCTGCTGGGGGATTGGTGGTCCTGGTATTGGCAGCAGCAGAGCGAAAACGGTCCGGCACTGACGATGGAGGATTCGTACGCCCTAGATTCTGGCCAGACGTTCGTTGTTGATGCGCAGCAGGGTGTGCTGGTGAACGATGTTGACCCAGAAGGTGGTCCAATCACCGCGGTTCTCGTACGCGATGTGGCGCACGGTCGACTCAGCTTGCACGCCGATGGCAGCTTCATCTACGTTCCCGATCCGGCTTTTGTGGGAACGGATTCGTTTGAGTATCAGGCATACGATCTGCTGACAAATTCGACGCCGGCCGTGGTGTGGCTGGAGGTTGCCGGACCTCCGAACACGGTCGGTGATTTCAATGATGATTTGGAGGTCGATGGGGCCGATCTGGATTTGCTCGCCACCGTTCTTCGCGACGGTCTGCAAGACCTGTTCTACGACCTGAATGCCGACGGAGTTGTCGATCGCCAGGATCTGCTGTTCCTAGTCCACGATTTGTTGGGAACCTCGATCGGTGACGCGAACCTCGATGGAGCGTTCGACACAGCAGACCTTGTCGTGGTTCTTCAGGCCGGCCTGTACGAATCACAGTCATCCACCGCCGCCCATTGGTCGACGGGCGACTGGAACTGCGACGGACGCTTCGACACGGGAGATTTCGTGTTTGCGTTTCAGTACGGAGTGTATGAGTCAGCGGCTGTCTCCGCGCGGCCTGTCCTCAATCCTTCACCGATCGTGCCGCTGCTGAGTGATCTGTTCTTTGCGCTGGATGAAGAAGATCCCCGTTGGGGATGATGGCTTCCGCTTCATTCCGCGGTTCGACCGCAGCACACCAGACAGACGTCATCCTGAGCGGGGCGACCGCCGCCGAATCGCTGCAGCTCGCGCACTAATTTCTCCCCGGCCAGCGCTGGACTGGGAACATTGACGCATTGCTGAACGCGCTCCAGTCCAAATTGCTCACCACCAGGGTTCATCATTTCATGAACGCCGTCGGTGAAGAGCAAGAACGAATCGCCCGGCTCAATCTGGTTTCGACTTTGGCGGTACCGCGCATCCGCATCAACCATCAGCGGTAAGCCGGAAACGTCTTCTCCAATCAGTTCCACACGACCGTCGCGTCGACGAATTAACGGAGGCATATGCCCTGCATTGACGACCGTCAATCGGTGTTCCTGCAGATTGACCACGACCATGACGAGAGTGATAAAGCGACCGTCAAAAGTTTCCGGTGTCAGCGCGCGATTCAATTCGGTCAACACCTTGTCAATGCGTTTTTCGCGCGCGATGCAGAATCGCATGATGCCTGCCAGTTGGGACATCAACAGGGCGGCCGCAATGCCGTGGCCAACGACGTCGGCGACCAGAATTGCCAGTCGCCCTTCGGGCAGCAGAATGTAGTCGTAGTAATCTCCGCCGATCTGGTTGGCTGGTTCGTAGAACTCGAAGAACTCGTATCCCGGGACCGAGGGCCTGCTCTCGGGAAGAAAGCTATGTTGCACTTTCTTCGCCATCTCGAGCTCTTTCAGCAACTCCTGCTGGCGGATGCGGACTTCATACAACTGAGCATTCTCAATCGCGCCGGCCGCCTGACTTGCGACACTCACCAGAACTTCCAGATCCTCCTTCCGAAAACGATGACGCTGGTCAATCGTGTCGACCTGCAGTACACCGATGACTTGATCGTCGCTGTTGATCAGCGGAGCGCAGATCATCGAGCGAATGCGGAAGTCGGCAATGCTCTGGCTCATCTCGAAACGCGGATCATTCGGTGCGTCGGCAGAGAGAATCGCCTGCTTCGAGCGAATCACTTCATTCACAATGGTGCGGCTGATGCGAATTGTCTCGTTGGAGTTGGTCCGTCGGAGTTTTGTCCAGCGGGGGACAAGCTCGCCCATCTCATTCCGCAATACGATGAAGCCTCGGTCTGCCTGCAAAAATACCTTGAACAGGCTGTTGAGAACCTGGGGCAGGACCTGATCCAGCGAGATCGACTGGCGGAGGCTTCGTGTGATCTCGAGCAAAGCCTGAAGTTTGGCTTCCGTCGTGGCCGTGAAGTGGACACTGCCCTCGTCGGACGCGGAGACCTCCAGTTTGGACATGATCGTCGATACGGTCGATTCCTGGGTGTCATCAACCAGAATCGCATGCCCTGAATCCTCGTCCTTCGACGAACTTTCGTCGCCGTGGTAAAGGAACTGGATGTCGCAGACCCGAATCTGGTCGCCTTCCTCGAGCCGCTGACGGCCAAAAATCATCCGATCATTGACGAAGGTCCCGTTCCGACTGTTCAGGTCCTCGATGAAGCTTTCTTCGCCGATTTGCAGGATCTGGGCGTGATGACGGCTGACCGCCCCCGCGTCGACCACGATGTCACAATCCGGATGTCGCCCAAGGACGATTCGCGGTCGGGACAGCGTGTGTCGCCGACCGGCCTGGGTGCCCGTTTTGACCGTCAAATAGGCCATCCGACAATCCGTAACTTTCAGAACAGAAAATGGTTACGAAGATTCTAGTGGTCGTGTGTCGCGATCGTCAACCGTCCGACTGGTGGGGCACCCGGACGGCTGCGCGGGCACGGACGCGCGTGCGTCTGCCGCGCTTTCGCAAGGCACGCCAGCTTTCGATTTTTCCATTTGACAAACCAAGCGACTCTTTTCTCCCACCCGTCTACCGGCAACGCAGTCGGAATGCTAAATTCGAAGCTCCCTTGGGGCGTGGTGTAATTGGTAGCACGACGGATTCTGGCTCCGTTAGTTGGGGTTCAAGTCCCTGCGCCCCAGTTTTTCTCGCGGCGTGGCCATGTCGGGGCCCGCCCCTGATTCCACGTCGCTGCCGCTCATGCTCCGCAACTCACCATGATTTCGGCGAGATCCGGTGCCGGGCGCGAATCCCCCACGCCGGACGTTCAGCGTTCTGGACAGTCGGTTTCGTGACGGTACTTTCGCCGGTCGAGTCTTGATGTTGATGCAGGTCTGCGCCATCATAGGGTTTAGGCGAATGACATCAGTTGAGCGAGCGAGCGAAGATGAGCAATCGAAGGGTCTGTTACTGCAGTAGCTGCTGGCGAAACGAATACCATTCCCCCGTCCGGGTCGACTGGTTTTCCCGCGCTTTGATCGTCCTGTTAACGTTCGGTCTGGCCGTGGTTCTCTGGCCTCACCGCTGCCAGTGCTGTGGGCAGCTTCGGCCACTCCACTGGTTCTCGCAGCGGGCGTGAGCATTCGCCTTTCCCGGCGCTTTTTTGGCGCCCCCTGCCGAATCGGTTCTCCTACGATGTCAGGAGAAGGCATTTCCACAAGAGAACAGACGGGGTAGGCTTCTGCCGAGCCCCTCCGCGGGAGGAATCGGCTGGAGAGGGCCTTTTCCGCTCGGAATGGCGTCGTGGCAACCAACTCGTGAGGATCCCGGTCGTGATGTCTCAGGGCGGAGCAGCGAAGAACCACGCCGGGTCGGCGTATGACTACGATGTGCTCGTCGTGGGTGCCGGGCACGCGGGCGCGGAAGCCGCCCTGGCCGCTGCGCGACTGGGAGCGCATACGGCCCTTCTGACCACCAACCTCGATACCGTCGGGCAGATGAGCTGTAACCCCGCGATCGGCGGCGTGGGGAAGGGCCAGATCGTTCGCGAAATCGACGCACTCGGCGGAATCATGGGGCAGGTGATCGACGCGTCGGGCTTGCAGTTCCGACTGCTCAACCGCCGTAAGGGACCCGCCATGCACAGTCCCCGCGCCCAGGCCGACAAGAAACGCTATCAGCAATTAGTCAAATGGCGAATTGAGGAACAGGCCAACCTCGAGCTGAGGCAGGAGATCGTTGAGGACTTGCTTTGGGAACGGAACGCCGACGGATGTCGTATCTCCGGCGTTGTCGTCCGCGGCGATGCAGTCTATCGAGCACCGACCGTCATTCTGACGACCGGAACATTTCTGCAGGCACAAATGCACCTCGGCACGGCGCAGACACCCGGTGGCCGAGCCGGGGAAGGCACAACACATGGCATCAGTGGTGCCCTCGACCGGTTAGGTTTTCGCATCGAACGTTTCAAGACCGGCACCCCACCGCGCGTCAACGGGCGGACGATCGATTTCTCGCGCTGCGAAATACAGCCCGGTGACGAGGAGCCACAGCCATTTTCGTTTCTCACCGAACGGATTCAAACGAAGCAGCTTCCCTGTTGGATTTGCTATACGAATCCGGCTGTTCACGAATTGATTCGTGCGAATCTTCATCGGGCCCCGATGTACAGCGGACAGATCCAGTCGAGCGGACCACGCTATTGTCCCTCGATCGAAACGAAGATCGTTCGTTTTGCTGAAAAGGACCAACACCAAGTTTTCTTGGAGCCAGAAGGTTACGAAACGTGTGAGTACTACGTGAATGGCATCTCAACCAGCCTGCCACGCGACGTGCAAGACGCGATGCTGCGGCAGATCCCGGCACTCGAGAACGCGCAGATCCTGCGCTATGGTTATGCCGTCGAGTACGACTATTGTCCCCCCGATCAGCTTTGGCCAACGCTCGAGACCAAGCATGTTCGCGGCCTGTATTTTGCTGGCCAGATCAACGGGACGACCGGTTATGAAGAGGCTGCGGCCCAGGGCCTGATCGCGGGTGCGAATGCGGCACTCCGACTGCAAAGTGCACCGCCGCTAACGATCGAGCGCGATGAGGCCTATATCGGGGTGCTGATCGATGACCTGGTCACCTGCGGCGTCGACGAACCTTATCGGATGTTCACCAGCCGGGCCGAATACCGCCTGCGCCTCCGTCATGACAACGCGGATCGACGGTTAACGCCGCGGGCAGGCCAGGTCGGATTGGTCGACGCACGCCGCCTCGAAACGTTGAACGCAAAAGAACAGGCCATCGAGGACCTCAAGCGGCAGCTTGGCCAGATTCGGATCGAGGGGGTCTCGCTGGCGAAATTCCTTTGTCGCCCCGAAGTCGACTGGCAGGAGATTCTTCAACACCGCCCCGATCTGCGCGCCGTTCCCGCATCAATTGCCTGGCAAGTCCAGTGCGATCTGAAATATGCCGGATACATCGCACGCCAGGAGGTCGAAATTGCCCGACAGCGACGACTTTCGGCCAAACGGATTCCCGCCGAACTCGATTACGAAGCCATCCACTCCCTCCGCGCCGAAGCGCGGGAAAAACTCATGAGAATCCGACCCACCAGCCTCGATCAAGCGAGCCGGATCAGTGGGATCACCCCCGCAGACGTCGCGCTCTTGATGACCTATCTGGAAGGTAAAACGCGCTCGGTGCCTACCAATCGCACCGCGACGACCCACGACGGACCGTCGTCCACAATTGCTCGCTGACGTCTTGAGCACCTGCCCCAAACGTCCACAGCGGAAAGCCGTCGTCGTGCCAAGCCCTCGTAGGCCGACTTGAGACAAGTCGGCCTACGGCGCGGTAACGACCAGTCCTCGGTCACGACAGGCATCAAACATCTGCCCGCAGCCGCGGTGATTGCGTGGCAAT
>CAZFWV010000034.1:33786-35827 GCA_964522605.1 uncultured Pirellulaceae bacterium | reverse complement strand
CGTCCGTTGAATCTGTTCGAGTTCATCCTGGAAGTTTCTCGGAAGTGTCATGCGAGGTTTTCTCCTGGTGCTTCGTTGAACTCCTAACACAGTACCGGCCCTTTATGCTGCGACATAATCCGGCCGGGTTCGAAATTTATCCACCGCGGCGTCGAAGACCTGGTCGACCGTCAGATCCCGCATACAACGGTGATGCGCCAGCGGACATTGTCGGCGGCCACACGGACCGCACGGCACATTCTTCTTCAGGTGCAGCTCTTGCACGTGGTAGTTTTCGCTCCAGCGAGGGTCAGTCGGGCCAAACAGGACAATCGAGGGCACACGGAAGGCGGCGGCAAAATGCCGCGGACCGCTGTCGTTCGTGATCAGCAATTGACCGCGCCGCACGATCGCTTTGCTCAATCCGACACTGAGTTGCTCATCCCCCAAACTGATGACACGATCGGTGCCACTCATTCGCTCAATGGCATGGGCGCTCTGCCGCTCGTCGGGGCCACAGATGATCAGCACGGGCGCTGCCAGTTCGAGCGCGATTCGACGCGCCAACAGTGCGAAGTTCTCTGCGGGCCACCGTTTGGCGTTCCCGTGGGCTGCCCCCGTGCTGAGGACCACGACCGGCCCGTTCGTTGGCAGGCCATATTTGCGCCACACACCGTCAGCCTGTCGCTCGTGCACAGGCAAAGTCGCCAATTCCAACTGACGCGATTTCCATGGGGCGCCCACCACCTCGGCCAACTGCAGGTAGTAGTCCACCGCCGAGACCGGTGCGAACTGATTTCGATGTCGCGGTGGGTAGAGTCGTTCCGTCAGGAGCGGGCCTCGCCCATACCGGACATAGCCGACACGTTGAGGGGCGCCGCTAGCCCAGGCGAAAAACGCGGATCGCAAGGAGTTGGTCAGAAGCAGAACGGTGTCCAATTGCTGCTGCCGCAGACGCCGAATCAGGGACCGTCCCTTGAATTCGTTGTCGGGTGCGCGGCGGTCGTAGAAGAGCAAATCGTCAAGCCAGTTCGTTCCCGCGAGCACATCCGCGACGTAGGGACGCAGAATCCCCACGAGCTTGGCTTCCGGACCATAGTGAGCGCGCAATGCGCGCAGGGTGGGCGTGGCCATGACCACGTCCCCGATCCAGTTCGGCAGGAACACGCCGATGTTAATCACTTGGCTCCCCAGTCCATTAGGGCGGCACCCGTTCCATCGTGCCGTGGACTATAGGACTTCCCGCGCCTTGCGCAAATGCCAATCGTACGCCTTTTGCGGGTTCCAAATCGCGGGAATTGCCTTTGACGCAGTGCCTGTCCCGAAGGTACGCTGCGGCCCGAATTGGGAGGAGATGGATGGGCGTTTCAGGGAAGATCGGTGCGAGGTCATCCGTGCGCGTGGCACTCGTTTCCACGAAAGTGGGCTGGCACGGGGGTGAGTTGCAGGCGGCGTTGCTCGCCGAAGGCTTGCATGCAGGAGGCCACGATTGTCTGGTGCTGGCCCGCGGCGGTGGCGTACTCGCCGATTACCTGTCCGACCGCGGAATCCCGGTTGGCACGTTTCCGGGTCGGGGTCGCCAACCCCACGGACTCTGGCAAATCCGTCGTCAGTTGACTCATTTTCGGCCTCAGATCCTGCACTTCAATGACCCTCATGCCTTGCAGTCTGCGGGCCTGGCCAGTTGGGGGTTGCCGATTCGATTGCGGGTTGCATCGCGTCGCGTTGACTTTCCCCTGCGCTCGGCCGCACTCTATCGCTGGTTCTGCGATGGAGTAGTCTGTGTTTCCGAGGCGGTGAAACGAATCTGCATTTCAGCGGGGCTTTCGCCGGAGCGACTGCCTGTGGTTCACGATGGGGTCGATCCGGCGCGCATGCGGATTGGAGATCGTCAGCGCGGGCGGGAGGCACTTGGATTGGATCCCACCGTCCCTTTGCTGTTAACGATCGCCAAGCTGACCGACCACAAGGGGCATTGCGATCTGCTCAATGCCTTGCCGACCGTCCTGGAGCGATTTCCGCAGACGGTGCTCGCCTGTGCGGGCGACGGTCCCTTGCGGGA
>CAZFWV010000034.1:0-33686 GCA_964522605.1 uncultured Pirellulaceae bacterium | reverse complement strand
GAGGATTCTCGCGCCCTGGCAGGCGCCCTCGTGGAAGGGCTGGAATCTCCCGCCCAGCGTCAAACGTTCATTCGACGGGCGCGTGAGCGGGCGGAACGCGAGTTCACGGCGGCGACGATGGTGCAGCAGACATTGGATGCGTATCGACACCTGCTGCGGGTCACGCAGCCGCAGGGGGTCGCCGCCCGTACCACTTTTGCCACAAACGTGCTTGTTTCAAGAATGAGTAGAAGCCGGTCAGGATGCTGATCTGGAAGCCCGGCAGGCCGTCCAGGAAACCAAGTTCCAGGACGTAACTGCGGAAGAAGCGAAGCGGGCCTTGGCACATCAGACGCAGCAAGCTGGGGCGGCGACCTTGGCGATACCATAGCTCGGCTTGCTGTTCCGTGTAATGCAACATCTTGCGAAGGTAGGGATCATATTGCCAGCACGTGTAATGGATCAGTCGCTGCCGCAATCGGCCCACACGCTCCGCCGGCAAGTCGATTTCGGTGTGATCGGTGTATTCCCGATAGCGCCCGACACTTCGGCGGAACAAACGGATCACGCGATCGCGTCCCCACGACGTATGACGAATCGGGTGGCCCATAAAATGGTTTGCCCGGAAGATCGCAAATCCATCGACCGCCGGTTCGGTTCGGAGACAACGGCGAATTTCCGCCTGTAATTCGGGTGGGACCCGTTCGTCCGCATCGACGATCAGAATCCATTCATGCTGTGCCTGGGGGATTGCCCAATTCTTGAAGTTGCCGGAATCGACATACTCTCGCTGAATGATCCGGCATCCGTCCGTTCCGCGGACGATTGCCAGCGTTTGGTCGGTCGACCCGGAATCGGCGATCAGAATCTCGTCGGCCAAGCCGCGGACTGAGGCAATGCACTCAGCGATGTTTGATTCCTCGTTCTTGCAAGGAATCAGGACAGTCAGCGGTAGACTCACGCTTGGATCCTTGTTCGGTTTCTGTTTTACCCAGCCCTGCGGAGATCGCTCTTTTCACGGACCGATTCGACGATCTGCGTGGTCGAAACATCGGGGACGATTCCGGTCACTTCGACCCGACCGCCCTGGGCTTCGACGATCTCGTGGCCGACCACCTCATGGCGTGCGTAGTCGCCTCCTTTGACGAGAACATCGGGACGGATTTCTGCCAGCAGATTGTGGGGAGTATCCTCGTCGAACACGACGACATGGTCGACGCAGCCGAGGGACGCCAGCATCATCGCTCGATCCGTCTCCCCGACGATGGGGCGTTGGGGACCCTTGAGGCTTCGTACGCTTTGATCGCTGTTGACGCCCACGATCAGCACGTCTCCCTGGGAGGCTGCTTCCTCGAGGTAGGTGATGTGACCCACATGGAGCAGATCGAAGCATCCGTTCGTGAAGACGATCGATTTGCCGCGTCGGCGGTACTCCGCGGCCAGTCGAGCCGCCTGCTCCCGAGTGAGCTGCTTGCGTAACGATTGTCGCGGATGCATGTTCAATTCGGCTCGGATTTCTTCGCGTGTGAGCGCCGTAACTCCGGTTCGATCGACCTCGAGACCTGCCGCCACATTGGCCAGTTGCACGGCTGCTTCGGCCGGCATTGCGGTACCGAAGCCGAGGGCGAGCATCGCCAGGACCATATCGCCGGCTCCCGTGATGTCATAGACGGATCGCGCCTTCGCGGCGAAGATCTTGCCCGTGCCATCCGCTCGGGCGAGTGCCATTCCGCTCGCGTCGAGCGTAATGACGGCCATCTCCAGCGAGAGCTTGCGACACAGTTCAGCTCCCGCTTCCAGCGCATCCTCGGGCGTTCGAATCCGACGTTGAGTTGCCGCCTCGGTCTCGTGCCGGTTCGGCTTCAGCACGGTGGCTCCCGCGTAGATGCGATAGTCTCGATCTCGGCCCGGATCGACCAGAATGGGCTTCTCTGCCTCCCGCGCTGCCTGAATGGTCTCTCGGACACATCGGGGTGTACAAACGCCTTTGGCATAGTCGGAGATTAAGACCACATCATGATCGCTGATCCGCTGACGGATTCCGGCCAGCAGCAATTGTTCGACGGGCGGCGCGATTGCTTCTGTGGTTTCTGTGTCGACCCGCAACATCTGGCTGGGAACGCCCGAACCGGAGCGTCCCACAAAGCGTTCCTTGAGTGTCGTCATCCGGTCGGTGCACCGGTGGATCAGCTGAGTATCGACGCCGGATTGCTGCAGCAGTTCGATCAAGGTTGTTCCTGAGCTGTCCTGCCCCACGACACCCGCGCAGGTGACCCGCGCCTCGAGGACGCGCAGCATGTGACAGACATTCGACGCGCCTCCCAGCCGGTTTTCTCGATGCTGCACACGGAGCACCGGAACGGGGGCTTCCTGGCTCGTTCGATCTGCGGACCCCCACGTATAGCGGTCCAGCATTAAGTCTCCCAGAACCAACACGCGCGGCGATGGAAGATGTTCCAACGTATTCAGCAGATTCACGTTCCGGTGGTCCTCGGAAAAACATGGTCGGTGGGGCGAATACGGCTGCGAAGTGTACCGGGGAGCCAAAAGGCTACGGAAGAGCAGATTTTGCTTCTGCTGTCATGGGCTGCTTGCGGTGCCACCAGGGCACTGTCACATCTTGAAGTGGGGATGGACGCAATGGGAGGGCGAGGCGGGCCTGTTAAAAATGTTCTCGACTCGGAAACATGGGAAGTCCTGGCAGGCAATGAACAAACCGAAATCCTCGCTCCCTTCTCCCCCGGCTTTGCGGGGGAGAAGGGCTGGGGATGAGGGGGCACGGCATTGAAAAGTCGCAAGATTCCTCGCGGATTGTGGCGCATTGAACGTCGCTCTCCCCCGGCTCCTCTCTCCGAAACGGGGCGAGGGGAGCCAGAGTGGATCAAGTCCGCTACGGACGAGTTCGAGCGGCGCAGCAGGAGCTTCGCCCTCCCAAGGCAACCCCCGTTTTTTGCTGCGACAATGCACTAAATGACCGAGCGTGATTCCGGGCGCCGTATGGCAGGGGGACAGGCACCTTTTTCGCCGGCAGGACCCTCCGAGAAGGCTCGACGCAATGGCGGCGAAAAACGAGCCAGTCCCCGCTTGTCCCAAAATCGCGCTCGGTCATTTAGGGCCGTGGTTGGTTAATCGCCCAGCCGTGACTGGAGCTCCCGCAATTGAGATTCGAACGCCGCTTGGCCTTCATCGATCGTCAGATCGATCAGCACGGCGAACAGGGGGACGGTTCCCAGTCGATCGGTTCCCAGTTTGACGAGGTCCTTATGCGTGCAGAGGATTGCCTGCACGGTCGTGTCGGACGCCAGATCGCGCGAGATCGAATCCACATCGGCGCGCGTATAGGCATGATGGTCGGGAAACGCACGGAATTGGGCCACATCCCAACCTTGTCGCAACAAGGTCTGCCGGAAAGCTTCTGGGTTTCCAATCCCGCAGAATGCAGCCACGCGTGCTCGTTCCCATTTCGAGAGTGGTTCCAGATGACCGCTTGCCGCTCGGAGACTTGTGGGATGGTGCGACACCACAATCCAGTTGGCTTGTGGAGCATCCTGTTGCACACGTTGCCGGATCTGCTCACGCTGGTCGGCGGTCACCAGATGACTGCGCGTCAACACGACGGCATCGGCGCGCCGAAGTCCCTGAACGGGCTCGCGCAGGAGTCCTCGGGGGAAGACCCGGTTGCCTCCGAACGGTTCTGTCGCATCGATCAACACGAGATCCAGGTCGCGGGCCAAGCGGCGATGCTGGAATCCGTCATCGACAAGAATCAGTTGCGATGCCAACTCCTCGACGGCGATCGTCGCGGCCTTCACGCGATCGTGGTGTTGGACGTGAGGCACGTCGGGCAAACGGGATTCGAGTTCGCGTGATTCGTCATTGGCGGCCTCCGCGCCCGCTCCATAGCCTCGGCTGATGATCGCGACGCGCACGCCCTGCTGCCGATACCATTGAGCGATCCAGGCAACCAGGGGCGTCTTTCCCGTGCCGCCCAGCGTCAGATTACCGACACTGATCACGGGCACCGGGATCCGATGAATGGCCAAGCGGCCCTGGTCGTAGCGACGGTTCCGCTGCCGGACGACGAATCGATAGGGGACTTCTGCGACGGCGAGACCAGCGCGCGCAAGCGTCGCGAGCGGGCCGTGACGTCGTCCGGTGACGATCTCGCGAAAAGTCTCGGCGATCGGTTTTCGTTCCGCTTGATCCGCGCGCATCCGTCTGTTCACTCCTGCTGCCGCTTCATGGGGCGGGCCGCGAGTTGCCCTCGGTGTGATCGTTTGCTCTGCTCACAGAACGGGGCCGATCATCCAGGGAACAAACTCATCGTCGCCGATGCCGTGATGCTCACTCCGCGTCTTCTTGCCGCTGGCGACATCCAGGATTTCCTGGAAGATCTGACGGCCGACCGTCTCCAACGGAACGCCTTCCAAGATGCATCCGGCATTGAGGTCCATATCATCGCGCATCCGATGAAACATGGGTGAGTTGCTGGCGACCTTGATCGACGGGACGGGCTTACAGCCGTAGCAACTGCCGCGTCCGGTCGTAAAGACGATCAGATTCGCGCCGGCGGCGACCATGCCGGTCAAACTGCAGGGATCGAAACCGGGTGAGTCCATGATCACAAGGCCCTGATGTCGAACAGGTTCCGCGTATTGATAAACGTCGACGAGCGCCGTCGAGCCTCCCTTGGCGATCGCTCCGAGTGATTTTTCCGCAATCGTCGTCAAGCCCCCGGCTGCATTTCCTACCGACCGGTTGTCGTCGATTTGTTCCCCAAAGACTCCTGCATACCAACGCCACCAGGCGATTCGTTCGAGCAGCTTCTTGCCGACGTCGGCGGATACCGCTCGTTGCGTCAGCAATTGCTCAGCTCCGGCGATCTCCGTCGTCTCGCCCAGGATGACCGTTCCGCCGCACGCGACAATCTGGTCACTGGCCCAACCTAAAGCCGGATTTGCCGTGATTCCAGAACTTCCGTCGGAACCGCCGCACTGGGTCGCGAGGATCAGCTTTCGGGCGGGAATCGACTGTCGGCGCACCTCGTTCACGCGCGGCAGCAACTCTGCAACCGCGCGGATGCCTGCTTCTACGGTGCGTGAGGTGCCTCCCTGATTCTGAATTGTGAGTGTGGTCGGCGGTGAGGTCGCACGAGACCGCGGGTCAATCTGAACCAGCTGTTGGTCTTGAATCAAGTATTCGAGCGAGACTTGTTCGCATCCCAGGCCCACGAGCAAATAACCACCCACGTTGGGATGCCGGGCCACGCCGGCCATGACGCGGTTCAGGATTCGATGTTGGTGTCCGCCGGATTGCATCGCGCAACCACTGTGATGGGTCAGTGCGATAACTCCATCGACCTGCGGGAAGTCCCGCAGGCGGTCGGCGGTGAAATGCCGTGCAATCGAACGGCTGACGGTGGCGGAGCAGTTGACGTTGGAAATGATCGCCAGATAGTTGCGCGTTCCCGCACTTCCATCCGCACGTTCGTAACCCTGGAAAGTGCTTTCAGGCCGATCGGCGACCGGGGGCACCGGGACCCGGGTCGCAAACTCATACTCGCCGGACGGGGCCTCCTGTTCGAGGTTATGGCTGTGGACCCATTCCCCGGGCAAAATCGGTTGCCGCGCAACTCCGATCGGTTGGCCGTATTTGACGATCGTCTGACCTTGATCGATCGGCAGAGCGGCAACCTTGTGACCGAGCGATACGGCTTGCCGGATCTGAATCGGCCGAGGCAGTTCCAGGTGGCTACCGGCCGTGAGGTCGCACAAGGCAACCACGATGTTATCGGCCGGATGCAGACGGATGGCCCGGTCTGGATGGGACGGCATGTTCATCGAGATTCGCGTTTCCCGACCCCGACCGGGGACCGGACCGGCCCTGGGGCACTGAGTTGACTATAATTGGGTACAGGTCTCAAAAAGGAGCAGAAACTCAAGCGGATTTTTACGAAGTAGGGAGCAGGTGGTCTAGCCTTTGTATCAAACTTCCCGCGGAGCACTGGCAAAGCCAGTGGCACCCGTGCAGAGCACTGGCACAGCCAGTGGCACCCGTGCGGAGCACTGGCACAGCCAGTGGCACCCGTGGGGAGCACTGGCACAGCCAACGGCACCCGTGGGGAGCGCTAGCAAAGCCAGTGGCGGAATCTGTGTGCCACTGGCTCTGCCAGTGCCTTCTCGAGACAAAGCCAGGTCGAGGTCCTGACCGTTTCTTGAAACGGTGACGAAGCGATATTTTCGCAACTTTTTTCTGTCCAAGGTCCACCAAGTCTAATTCACCACAATGTCGACGGAAACGGCGAATACGACGTTCCAACCCGACCCAGAGCGGGAAGAGGAATCGCTGCAGGATCAAATGATCCAGCGTCGGATCGATCGCGCGCGATTTCAAGTTCGATTGGTCGAAGTCGCCACGGCCGCGACGCAACTGGCGGTCATCGTGCTGGTGTACCTGCTCGCGGTGACGTTCATCGATCACTGGATTGTCGGCTTGAGTCTGGGCATGCGATTGGCCGCCCTCATCCTGCTGGTCGTCGCTTGCGCGGTGTTTGTGATTCGGCGGCTCGTCCCCTGTTTGACCCGTTCCGTGAATCCGATCTATGCGGCACGGGCCATCGAACAGGCAGTTCCTTCGCTCAAAAACAGCCTGATTAATTTCTTGCTCCTGCGTTCCCACCGCCAGACGTTGCGGCCGGTCATTTTCGCCGGCGTGCAGCGGCAGGCGGCGGAGGATCTCGAGGCGATCGATGTGGATGCCGCGGTTGACCGGTCGGATCTGATTCACGTCGGTTACCTGCTGGCAGCGCTCGTGGTCCTCGTGGGAGTGTACAAGATCACCTCTCCCAAAGATCCGTTTCAAAGTGTAGCGCGGATCATTACCCCTTGGAAGCCAATACCGCGTCCCTCACGCGTTCAGATCACGCAAGTCGAACCGGGTTCGGTCGAAATCTATCGCGGCGAGGTGATCGAAGTGACCGCCTTTGTGGATGGCTTGGACCAAGATGAGTCCGTCGTGCTGCGCTACAGTACGGAGGATGGCCAGGCGATCAATCGCGAGATCCCGCTTCAGCAGGCGAACGAGGGGGACCCGCGATTTCGAGCGGTGCTCGCAACGGGCGATTTCGGGATTCAGGAACCTTTGACCTACTCTTTACACGCCGGAGATTCGAGGACGGAAGATTACCGGGTCCTGTTAAAAGATGCTCCCAGCATCACCCTCCAGTCCATTCTCTATCAATACCCTCGGTATACCCAGTGGGCTGACGAGAAGGTGACTGGACAGGGGGATCTGAAGGGCCTGGAAGGGACGCAGGTTCGCCTGGAGGCACTCGCAAATCAACCGATTCGTTCTGCTTCCTTGGAACTGTTTCTGCCGGAGGATCTGGCGGCCAACTCCGAGAATCCGAAACCGAGCAAAGCGGTTTCGATGAAATTCGACCAGCAGCGCGCTTGGGGACAGCTTTTGCTCGCGTTGCAGCCCGATCGGCGAACTCCCCAATACGTCGCCTACCAGATTCGTTTTATGAATCAGGAGGGGCAGCGAAACCTGGAGCCCGCTCGATTCCGCATCGACGTCACGCCGGACCTGCCCCCGTTGGTCGAAATCGTGGCGCCTCGCCGACGGGATCTGGAACTGGCCGAGAACGATCGACTGACGATCGAGATTCGAGCCTTGGATCCCGATTTTGCGATGCGGCGACTGCACCTGCAGGCCACGGTTGGCAACGAACCGCTCCTCGCGGAAACGCTGCTTGACCAAATCCACCAGGGGCCGGCACTCGCGCAGTATGAATTCGTCCCGCGATCGCTGGGGTTGCAGGCCGGAGACCTTGTGCTTTATCAGGCGATCGCCGAAGACAATCGAACCGCCATCGGCTCCGAATCACCGGACCCGAATCGCCGGGAGAGCGAGCCATACCGAATTCGGATTGTGGCGGCGGATCCCGCAGACGCCGCCGCCAATCCGGAATCCGACGCCGGTGCACCCCCAGAATCGCAGGACGGTGGCGAGGGGACGGAGTCGGAAGACTCGGGGGCAGCCGGCGAACAGGCAGGTGCATCCGAAGCGGGAGAGACGGGCGATCAGCAACCGCCATCCGCCGAAGGTCAATCCGGTGAGCAGACCGGGGCTGAAACGCCCGCCGGATCGCAGCAAGATACGGAGGCCGAAGGAGCGGAACCCACACCGTCGAATGGTGGCGAGACGGGTGATTCGACCGCCACGCCGTCCGATTCCGCGTCGTCCGAGCCGCAGTCCGAATCTCCCTCGGAGGGCGAAGCCGACGCAAACGAGATTGGTCCATCGTCCCCTGTTCCGAGTGACGGCAGTAATGACGCGGATGCGTTCGAGCGAATTCTCGAGCATCTGCGCGAACAGGGAGAAGCCAGCCCCGAGGATGCGTCGTCCGAATCTTCACCGCCGCAGGACAACGCAGGGGACGAGACCGGGGGACAGGGGAAGCCATCGGACGACCAGTCGGCCGCCGGCGCGGATTCCGCTTCGGATTCGCCCGATGCGTCCGGTCAACCGGACCCGGGCGCGTCGCCGGATGGGCTCTCGTCGGACGAGGCGGCCGATCGGGAATCGTCTGAACCATCGGGGGCCGATGAAGAACGTCCGACCGGCGAGCAGGAGTCCACCGGTTCTGGAACCGGGGATCGATCCGAGACGGCCGAGTCGCCACGGACCGATCGCTCCCGCCCGCGCGATACGTCTGGTACGGGGCAGCAGCCCGCAGACAGTCCGGCGGTGCCGCCCGGTGACTCGCGTTCCGCGGAGCAATCCCGTACGTCGGGAGAAGAATCCGCGACGCCTCCAACCGATGACTCCGTCGCGCCGCCGAGTGAATCGCCGAGTGAATCGACGAGTGAATCGACGAGTGAATCGACGAGTGAAGGCGAGGGGCGAGGACAACCGCAAACGACTCCCTCAGAAAGCCAAGCAGGATCGGACGAGTCAGGCAGCTCGGATCGACCGAACGACGCGCCGCAATCGCCCAACGACCAAATGGCGGAAGGGGCCGACCCTGGAGCTCAGGAGACGCCATCGTCGACGGCGACGTCAGAAGGCTCGCCCTCCGACGCGGATGTAATGCCTGGCGGGCAGCCGGCAGCGGGAGAAGCATCCGCCGAGCCGGGACCGGCGGAAGAGGAACCGCTGGGGGGCGACGATCCGAATCTGCAATTCGCGGAGGAAGCGACCGACCTGGCGCTCGAACATCTGCGCGACCAGCAGCAGAATACGGAATTGCTCGAGCGATTGGGGTGGACTCGCGAGCAAGCTTCGGCCTTTCTGAAACGTTGGGAGCAACTGCGTCGCGAAGCGAATCAGCAGGGAAGGGAAGGGGATCAGGCACGCCGGCGTCTCGAAGATCAACTCCGCGGATTGGGACTCCGGCCGCAAGACGCCGCGATCCGCCGCAATGTGACGAGTACCGACGCAGCCCAAGGCCTTTCCGAATCCGGTAGCCGAACCTCCCCGCCGCCCGAATACCGGGAGCAATACCGGGCCTTCCTTCGCAGTTTCTCGCGCCAGGACCAGGAAGACTGAGTCCCCGATCAACCCACGGCCGTGCGTCCCGGATGGGCTCTGTCGATCCGGCGAGCCGAATGGATTGTCGAGTGCTGAATGACGAATGTTGATTTGCGAAGTAGCAGCTCAAGCGGACGACGGCGGACCGACCGAATCGTCTCTTCCGTCCTCAACTCGCTCGTCGGGGTCTTTCCTTCAGCCATCGGAGATCATCACTCGGCAATCTTCAGTCGTGTTCCTACGCTCCGTTCTGCCGGGTAAGCCAAAGCACTAGGGCGGCGGTTGGCTTCTTCCTGCTGGTTGCCCCCCTTAAGAAACGGGGACGACCCACTACAATGAGCTCCATGAGTTTGCCTGTGCCGCGCTATTTGGTTGGGATTCATCCGAAGCAGATCCCCCATTTTTTCACTGATGTCTTAATCATCGGCGGGGGGCTAGCTGGGTTACGCGCTGCCATCGAAATCGACCAGGGACATTCCGTGGTCGTCGTCACCAAGGACGACCTGCGACATTCCAACAGCAACTACGCCCAAGGTGGTATCGCGGGTGTCCTCGACTCCGACGACCGATTCGAAGACCACATCTCCGACACGATTCATGCGGGGGGTGACCTGTGCGACCCGGCCATTGTCGAGATGGTGGTTCGGGAAGCGCCGGAGAGAATTCAGGAACTGATTCAGTGGGGGACTCAGTTCGATCAGGTTGCCGGGGAGTTGTCCCTGGGACGCGAAGGCGGGCACAGTCACCATCGAATCGTTCATGCCCTGGGAGACGCCACGGGCAAAGAGGTCATGCGCGCCATCGTCGAATGGGTTCAGCGACTGCCGAATGTTCAATTGTGGAAGCAGGTGTTTACCATCGACCTGATCGTCCACGATGGGATCTGTTGTGGCGCCGTGACGTGGAATCCGCAACACGGGAAAATGTTCGTCTGGGCGAAGCAGACCATCCTCTGCACGGGTGGTGCGGGGCAAGTCTATCGAGAGTCGACGAATCCGGCTGTGGCAACGGGTGATGGGTTAGCCATGGCTTACCGCGCCGGGGCGGAATTGCGCGACATGGAGTTTATGCAGTTTCACCCCACGGTGCTGTACATTGCCGGCAGCAGCCGCAGTCTGATCACCGAGGCGATTCGCGGCGAAGGTGCCTATCTGCTTGACGTGAACGGCCACCGCTTCATGTTTGATTACGACGAGCGGGGTGAGTTGGCGCCGCGCGACGTGGTGTCTCAATCGATCGTGACGCAGATGGAGCGGACGCGTCATCCGAGCGTCTATCTGTCGATGAGCCACCTGCCACCAGAGAAAATCCGCGAACGGTTTCCCGGGATTGACCGCACGTGCCGCGAGTTTCAGCTGGACATCACGCGCGACCGGATTCCCGTCCGGCCCGGGGCCCACTACATGATTGGGGGAGTAACCGTCGATCGAAATGGTCGCACCACTCTGCCCGGGTTGTGGGCGGCCGGAGAGGTCACGTCGAGCGGACTGCATGGGGCCAATCGATTGGCCTCGAACAGCCTGCTGGAGAACCTTGTCTTCGGAGCGCATACGGGCCGGGGAGCCTCGGAGGCGGCCGCGGGGATCCGCGATGTGTTTCAAGCCCCCGCGATTCAACACTCAACTCCCCAATCGGAAGGGGAGCCGCTTGATTTTGGTGATATCCGCAACTCTCTCACAAGCCTGATGTGGCGTTCCGCGGGAGTCCGTCGCGAGGGGGCCGCACTGCAGCGGGCCGTCGAGACGATCGAGAAATGGAGTCGGTACGTTTGGCCGCGGGCATTCGCCGATCCGCGAGGCTGGGAATTGCAGAACATGTTGCTCGTCGCCCAACTGATGGTGCGGGCGGCATTATGCCGCGAAGAGTCCCGGGGGGTCCACTTGCGGACAGATTGCCCGGACATGGATAACGAGCATTGGCAGCGACACCTCGCTTGGCGTCGCGGCGAAGATTTCCCCGATGAAGCCGAAAAATCATGCGGACCGAACTTGCCGAAGGGAGATCCCGTATTTTAGATTATTGAAAATCCAGGCCGCACGTGCCGCCTTCGTCGGCTGCCGCTGCGGTCACCACTGGTCCATCCCGATTTCGCGCGAGCCGATCCCCTGGGGACTCGGCCTTATCGAGATCCCGCCAGACCGGTGGTTCCTCGGCGTGAATTTCTGACGCGGTCCGTTCGTCATTCCGTCACATGGAAATGTGGCTCACAGGTGACAACCGGTTTTTGTTTGGAACGTGTTTCGGCCGACCGAATGGCAGGTCAAGAAGTTGGTGGAGTAAGCGATGGCGGAGTCCTCTCCCACGATCCCGATGATCGAGGCGCAAGGTTTGTCCAAGTTTTACGGTGATTTCGCGGCCTGCCGTGATATCACGTTTTCAATGGACAAAGGAGAAATCGTGGCTTTTCTTGGTCCCAATGGGGCGGGGAAGAGCACGACGATGAAGCTTCTGACCGGCTATCTTTCGCCGTCCGAAGGTGTCGCCCGAATCGCCGGACACGACATGGCGAACGATCGGTTGGCCGGGTCGGCAAGGTTGGGATACCTGCCGGAAAATGGCCCTCTGTATCCCGACATGACGCCGGCCGGTCTGTTGCAGTTCTTTGCCGAAGCGCGAGGACTGGATGCCAAACGGACTCGCGATCGGATCGATGCGGTCGTCGACATTTGCGCCCTGGCCAGTGTGTTTCACAAGCCGATCAGCAAACTGTCCAAAGGATTCCGTCAGCGTGTCGGGATGGCTCAGGCGCTGCTGCACGAACCGGATGTGTTGATTATGGACGAGCCGACGGCCGGGTTGGACCCGAACCAGATTCAGGAAGTGCGACATACGATGCAGCGTCTGGGGGAGGAACGAACGATTCTGCTCTCCACGCATATTTTGCAGGAGGCAGAAGCGATGGCCAACCGCGTGATCATTGTCAATGAAGGCCGACTGGTTGCCGATGCTCCCGTGACCGAATTTACGCGTGATGGAAAGAGTCTCGATCAAGAGTTTCAACGGTTGACGACAGCGGCGGTTTCGTGAGGCGGGGTGGGCTTCTCGCTCGTCGCGTGGACGAGTCGGCGGTTACCGAACAAGTTCTGCCCGACGTTGGGCATTTTGCGAAGGAATGGAAATCAGAACGATGTTAAGTATCACACTCCTGGTGATCCTGCTGTTGCTGATTGACGCAATCTTTCTGTTGGTCGGTTTGGGCCTGATCCAGGGACTCGCGCGCGTGAAGCACGTTGCGTACGCGGTGCTCAAGCGGAACTTCGTTGGCTACTTCAGTAATCCAACCGGATATCTATTCATTCTGCTGTTTGTTGGAGCTTGCTCCGTCTGCGCCTTCTTCCCTCACGACTTCTTCAACGATAATCTCGCGACGCTGCACGAATTGAATCAGTGGTTTCCGTGGATCATGCTGATCTACATTGCCACGATCACGATGGGGATCTGGTCGGAAGAGCGTCGTCAGGGAACCGACGAGTTGCTGTTGACGGTCCCCGCCGACGACTGGGACATTGTCTTAGGGAAATACCTGGCTGCCGTCGCGATCTTCACCGTCTCGCTGCTCTTTTCGCAGATTACGAACTTTCTGGTTCTCGCCTTTCTTGCGCTCGGCGATGTCGACCTCGGGTTATTCGCCACGACCTACCTGGGCTATTGGGTGGTTGGCTTATCGATGATCGCAATCGCGATGGTCGGTTCCTACCTGACGGCCAATCAGACGATTGGTTTCATCTTCGGAGTCCTCTTGAATCTGCCCTTGGTCCTGTCGTCTTATGCCGACGCGGTGATTACCGGACCGATCTCTCAGCGGATTTCCCAGTTCAGTTATGCGGAACAGTTTTTTGATTTCGGGCGCGGCGTCATCAGCCTTCGTGCCCTTGTTTTCTTTGGAATGCTGATCGCAATCGGACTCTATCTGAGTGTTGTCCTGGTCGGACGACGGCATTGGCTGGGGGGAAAAGATGGCCAGTCGATGCTGGGGCATTACGTTGCTCGAACGCTTGGCTTGATCGTGATTGCGCTGGGTGCGACCTTCTTCTTCCTGAACCATGACGTCGTTCGACTTGATGGAACGACCGAACGAGTCAGCTCGCTCTCGAAGAAGACGAATTCGCTGATCAGGGGGCTGGAGACGACGAATCCAATCCTCGTCGAAGCCTTCATCAGTCGGCAGATCCCCGAGGATTACGTCAAGACGAAGGTCGACCTGATCTCCAAGCTGAATGAGATGAGTGCCCAGGGGGGGAATCGAATTCAGATTCGCGTCTACGACAACTTGGAGCCGTCGAGCGAGGAAGCAGTCCGGGCGGAGGAACAGTACGGGATTCAACCGGCTCGGGTGTTGGTGCGCGAGCGCGGTGCGCTGCAAGAGAAGGATCTTTACATGGGGGCAGCCTTCACTTGCGGTTTGGAGAAGGTGATTGTTCCCTTCTTTGATCAAGGGATTCCCGTGGAATACGAACTCGTGCGGTCGATCACGACGGTTGCCCAATCGAAGCGCAAGAAATTGGGAGTCGTGAACACCGATGCGCAGCTATTCGGTGGCTTCGACTTCCAGCGGATGTCTCAGACCCCGAAGCAGTTGATCGTGGAAGAGTTGGAGAAGCAGTACGAAGTCGTGCAGATCGATCCCAGCAACCCAATTGAAGAACAGGTCGACGTGCTGCTGGCCGTGCAACCGTCCTCGCTGAATCCGCAACAGATGGACAACTTTATCGAAGCGGTTCGAAAGGGAATGCCGACCGCGATCTTTGAGGATCCGCTGCCGGTCATGATGAATGCTCCGGGAACCAGTCAACCCAAAATGCCGCGCGGGGGCGGCATGATGGGCATGGGGCAACCGCCGGAGCCCAAAGGCGATATCCAGAAGCTCTGGGATCTGCTGAACGTGCGGATGGTCGGTGAGGAGGAGATGGGGCAGTTTAGCGCCGAGGTCGTTTGGCAGAAATACAATCCCTACAAGAAGACGCGCGGGTTTCGGCAAATCACCGACGAATGGGTCTTTGTATCGCCAGACGTCCCTGGCGCGGAAGATCCACTCAGCGCAGAGAGCCCCATTACCAGCGGGTTGACCCAGTTGTTGTTGCTCTATCCTGGTGCGCTGGAGGCGCGGGATCGTGCGGGGGTGAGTTTCGAGCCACTGGCCACGACCGGAACCGATGTCGGGACGATTGGCTACCAGGAACTGACGATGCGGAATCAGGACCCGCTGTCGCTGGAGATTATTCGTCAGCGACACCGCAGTTCGACGCCGTTCATCCTGGCTGCGCGCATCAAGTCGTCCCCGGCGGAGAGCGGGCAAGCGGGCAGTGACTCGCCAACGGGAGCGTCCGGCGCGGCGACCGAGACCAAGCCGACCGCAATGGAAGAGCCCGCCGCGGAAGTCGCCGCCGCAGACACGACTCAGGATCAAGTGAACGTCGTCTACGTCACCGATATCGACTTGATGCACTCCGAGTTTCTGCGCGTTCGTGCGCAGCCGAACATGAGCGACATCAATTGGCAGTTCGATAATGTGACGTTCGTCCTCAATGTGATCGACTCACTCGCTCAAGATGACCGTTTTATGGAGATTCGCAAGCGGCAGACGCGTTATGCGACGCTCAAGAAGGTGGAGGAGCGAACGGCGAAGGCCCGGGAAGAGGCCGAACAGCAGATTGCGATCTTCAACGACGAATTCCAGCAGGCAGAGGCTGCGGCGAAGAAGAAGCAGGAAGAAGCCATGGCCGAATTGCAGAAAAAGGTGGATGAGTTGCAGAAGAAAAGCCAGGAGGGCGGTGAAGGGGTCTCGAGCCGTGAATTGCAACGTGCACTCCAGGCGGCCGTGCAACAGGTCGCGATGAAAGAACGCGTCGAACAGCGTCGAATGGATACGACCGTCGAACGCCTGACTCGGGACCGAAACCGAGAATTGTTGCGGATTGAGCGGCAGCTGGATGCCGAGATTCAGTCGGTCCAGAACCGGTACAAGGCGATGGCGTTGCTGCTGCCCATGCTGCCACCGATCGCAATCGGGTTGGTCGTGTTTCTCAGTCGCCGAGCCCGAGAAAAAGAGAGCATTACGACGGCTCGACGTCGGTGACCTGAATTGGGAATGGCGAAAGTGTTGTTTTTCTGGCAAGAGATTGAGCGACCAACGGGAGCGACGCTTACGCGGGTGCGGTAGCACCCCGTTGGTTTGCGGCCCTGCCGCACTGCACCGTGAATGGCGAAAGTGTTGTTTTTCTGGCAAGAGATTGAGCGACCAACGGGAGCGACGCTTACGCGGGTGCGGTAGCACCCCGTTGGTTTGCGGCCCTGCCGCACGGGTGTCTTCGATTCGGTTGGCGATTATTTGAAAGTAGCGGGAGTCTTCACGATGTCGGAAACGATGAAAACCCTGGCCTTCAGCGGCGTTGCGATTCTGGCAGCCGGTTTGGCGCTGGCGACGCGATCCCCATCCGTGGGGACGACTCCTCCAGAGCGGATCGGACAAACCCTCTTCCCGGAATTCACCGATCCTCTGGCGGCCAAAAGTCTGAAGATCGTCCGCTTCGATGAGGACTTGGCAAATCTGAGTGAGATTGAGGTCAAGCAGGTCAATGGGATCTGGACGCTGCCTTCCCACGACGGTTATCCCGCCGATGCCGAGAACCGAATTCGGGATGCCGCAACGCAGTTTGTCGATCTGAAAATTCTGCAGATGGTCACGGACGATTTCGGCAAACACGGCCTTTACGGAGTCCTGGAACCGAGCGCCGATAAATCGGCTGTTGGGGATCAGGGAGTCGGGACGCTCGTCAATATCAAGGACGAAGGAGGCGATAATCTGGTCAACCTCGTAATCGGCAAAGAGGTCAAGGACCAGGAAGGACAACACTTTGTTCGCGTCGTTGACCAGTACCCCGTCTACATCGCCAAGATCGATCCCGAGCAGTTGCCGGTGAAGTTCGACGACTGGATCGAGAAAGATCTGCTTCAGGTGAATGCGTGGGATATCTCGCAGCTTCAGCTCAAGGATTACACGTTCCAGGTTGCCCAGACTTTGAGTGGCCCCGTCACGGATTTCGATCAACGACTCGACATCACGCTGACCGATGACAACGGGACTTGGAAGTTAGATCAATTGCTCGAGGCGCGCGGTGGTCAGTTGCAGCCGACCGAGCTGTTGGAAGGCGAGGAATTGAACACGGAGCGTCTGACCGCGCTGAAAAACGCCCTCGACACTCTGGAAATTGTCGATGTGGAACGGAAGCCGGACGGGTTAGGTGCCGATCTGCGCGCGGATCAGGGATTCTTCAATGATCAGGCCGGTGTCGATTCGCTTGTCGAACGAGGTTTCTATCCTGTTCAGATCGGCGCAGGGGATACGATCGAATTGCTCTCGACGGATGGGGAAGCACTCGTGCGGACCAAGGAGGGCGTCGAATACATCCTGCGGTTCGGTCGCGTGGCGAGCGTCGATACCGAATCGGACGATGGCAAGCTGAATCGCTTCTTGCTCGTTTCCGCTCGGGTCGATCAGTCGCAGTTCCCGGAGCCGGAATTGGAAGCGCTGCCCGAACTGCCCGCCGGTGCGGAGTCGACTCCGGAATCCGAGTCGCAAGAAGAGTCGTCGCAGTCGGCCGTCTCCCGCTACAAGACGCTCCCGACCGTCCTGCAGGCTGAGGCGGCTGAAGAGGCGGCTGAGGTGGAGGCAGACGCGGTTGACGCGGAGGAAGAGCCTGTCCTGCCGGAGGCGCTCGAGTCCGCGGAAGAAGAACCTGCTGACGAATCGACCGAAGCGGCAGCAACGGAGACTCCTGCGGTGGAAGAGACCAGCGAGCCGGCGGCAGAAGCGGTTGAAAGCACGGAGGAATCCGCCGAGGACGCCACCGAAACGGGCGCAGAGGCGTCCGAGACGGATGCTTCCGCGCCCGAGAGTGCAACCGAGGCGGAGAGTGACGACAGCGCGACACCGGTCGATCTCCAGGCCGAACGTGAGCGGATCACGAAGGAGAATCAGCGCAAGATCGATGAGCGGAACGACAAGATTAAGAAAGCGGAAGAGAAGGTCCGTGAACTCAACTATCGATTCGCGGACTGGTACTACGTGATTTCCGAAGACGTCTATAAGAAGATCCACCTCAGTCGGTCCGACATTATTAAGGAGACTGAGGAGGCGAAGGAGCAGGGTTCGGGAATCGATGCGTTTCGGAGTCTGCAGGAGCAGGGGCCGGAAGGAGCGTCGGAAAACGAGGATACAACGGACTTAGGTGATCCGGTGGACTTCGCTCCCTGATCGCCGTACGGTTGCGATGCTTCCGGAAAAAAAGGAGCCGCGGAGACACGCGGATTTTCGCCGACGAGGGGATCGGTCCGTGTCGATCCGTACCCTCCGTCAGATCCGTGGTTCCTCCTACTCCTTTGATCCACCCTGAACGCGATTTGCTCTCGCCCACGACTTGCTTCAAATGCTGCGGTGTGGACCGCCTGAACGGGGCCGGTTTGATTGTCGATCGGGCTTAACTCGGCGTTCTTCCGCGCGACTCCGCGGCTCCCCCACATCCGAATTTGCTCCGTTGCCCGCGCGAAAACGGTTTACTTCAGCGCCTCGCCCAGTTCGCGGAGCATCTCGAGCGGGAAGATCCCCGTGTCGTGACCGTCGCTGAATGCGACATTGTAGGCGTAGTTGCCGACCGGTCGCATACTGGCAAAACGCAACGGCCGGGCTTCCTCAGGACGCAGCACGGGAAGCAATGGGGCTTCCGCCTCGCTCCCCCGCCGCTGTTCCCGACAGGTGGCGCAGGGACAATGGGAGCGCAACTGGTGTACGGTCAAAACATGCACGACTTCGTCGTTCCACGTGATCTCCAGCTGCTCGGGGCTGAGTAATCTGAGGTTGGTTGGATACGTCTTCATTTGCGGTTGTCGACGAAACGTCGCCCCTTGTGTTCGAAACGTGGCAAACTGCCCGGATCCACGCAGTGAACGGCTACTCGCAGCCCCAACCGCAATTGCAATCGCTCCGCAACACGTCGCGGATTCTGTGTGGGGTCCTCGATTTCGAGGGTCAGCGCGTCCATTTCCCCCTGTTTTGTCGCGAGCATGCGATACTCCGTGATCTCGGGGAATTCACGCACGATCTGTTCGATCGCACTGGGATACACGTTGACGCCCCGAATAATCAACATGTCGTCGACGCGTCCCAGCACACCGCCCTCGAGGAGCACGAAACGGTTTGCACCGGGTGTGTCGAACCGCGGGCGAACGACATCTCCCGTTCGGTACCGAATCACGGGTGCACCCACGCGACCCAACGTGGTCAGCACGAGTTCGGACAGTTCGCCATCCCGCGCTGGTCCGTCGGACTCCAGCGATCGAAACTCGGCGATGAACTCCCGTTCGACGATCCGCAGCCCCGATCGCGCGGCATCCGCATAGCCCCACGGCCCGACTTCGGTGGCTCCCGCATGATCGATTAATCGCGCCTGCCATGCCTGCTCGATTCGATCGCGAATTGCCGGAATCGATCCGCCGGGTTCTCCGGCGACGATGATTGCACGGACCTCCGATCTCCGCAGATCGATTTGGTGGTCTGAGGCCACTTGCGACAGGTGCAGGGCATAACTGGGCGTGCAGCAGAGCAGCGTGGCCCGACTTTCACGAATCATCTCAACCCGGGCGAGGCTGCTCATGCCGCCGCAGGGAATCACCATCGCTCCACGGGCCGTTAACGCCTCGTAGGCACTCCAGAAGCCGATAAACGGTCCGAAAGAAAAAGCCATGGCGGCACGGTCTGCGGACTGGACCTCGGCCGCGTCCAGGACATACTGCCACGTGTCGCTCCACCACTTCCAATCTTCGGCCGTGTCCAAGACCACCAGCGGCCGGCCGTGGGTCCCCGACGTGCGATGGTAGCGCACGTACCGTTCGAGGGGATAGGTACGATTGGCGGCCAAGCCCGAGCTTGCTTCCTCAATCAGTTCCTCTTTCGAAGTCCAAGGCCACTCGGTCAGCTCGTTCAGTGCACGAAGGGGCCGTGAGATGCCGGCCAGTTTTTCTGCGTAGAAGCGATTCTGGGGCAGGATCTGATCGAGCAGGTCATTCAATCGGCGCACCTGGTGCTGCGCCAATTCTTCGCGCCCGACCCGTTCGTGGTCACGCCGTGTTTGGAAATTGGTGGAAGCCATTCGGACATGATAAGGGCTCGATACCCGCGTCGAAAGGCGGCCCTCCCCGCTTACTTGCAGACGCCTCAGCCACTAAACTTGGGCCACGGCCCGGATCGTAAGAATTTCCGATCCCGACACACGATACGAAGCGTGGCTAGGTCCAACGAGATGCACCAGGACATCTCCTCCACTCTCTGCGGCCCTCCGCGTCTCAGCGTTCTCTGTGTTTAGACTTTCTCGGGATTCCCACCAAAAAAAACGCAGAGGTCGCAGAGGTGCGGAGGGCCGCAAAGGGGAGGTGTGTTGACTGAATCGTCCCCGGGGTGTGGGGGTCAGGATGAGTCCGTGGCCGTGATGGCGTTGGGTCGATGGATCCTTTATGGAATCGAGAGTTCTCTGATGCGTGACACTCCCCACCGAGGATCGTTGCTGGTGATCTTCCTGACCGTTTTCATCGACCTGCTGGGGTTCGGCATTGTCCTGCCGCTGTTACCGATCTATGCGCAGGATTTCACGCTGGATGAAAGTGGTCTGCAGCTTGGGTTGCTGATGGCGAGTTTTTCCGCGATGCAGTTCCTGTTCGCGCCCGTCTGGGGGCGACTGTCCGATCGCATCGGGCGCCGGCCGGTGATTCTGATCGGATTACTCGGTTCCGTCATTTTCTACACCTTGTTTGGTGTGGCGACGATTCGCAAGAGTATGGTGCTGCTGTTTGTCTCGCGCATCGGTGCGGGGCTGGCGGGGGCGACGATTTCCACGGCGCAGGCTTACATCGCGGATTCCACGTCATTGGAAAACCGCCCGCGCGGGATGGCGTTGGTGGGGGTTGCCTTTGGGTTGGGGTTCACGTTTGGACCGCTCTTGGGCTATTTGGCTGTGCCGACGGGAACGGGTGACCCTGGGCCCTGGCCTGGTTTCGCGGCTGCGATTCTCTCGGCCGTCGCCTTGGCACTCGCGATCTTCTGCTTGCCCGAGTCGCTCCATCCTGGCAGTCAGCGAGCGCATCCGAAGTTCATTGATTTCGGTGCTTTCCAAAACGCACTTCGCGTTCCTTCGATTGGTCCTCTCTTGCTGTCGATCTTCGTGTGTGTCTTCGCGTTCGCAAGTTTTGAGACGACACTCTCGTTGATGATCAACGGCAAGACGGATCCCCAGGCGTTTTCTTTCACATTTCGCGGAGTGTGCTTGACCTACGCCTACATCGGCTTTGTCTTGGCTTTGGTCCAAGGTGGAATTGTCCGCCGCGTGTCGGGGCGAATTCACGAAGGTCCGTTGGCGCTGTTCGGCGCGCTGGCCAAGGTGGTCGGGTTCTTCTTGCTGGTTTGGGCCGTCCGCGATTCATCGGTGCCCATGTTGCTCTTGAGCTTGACCGTCATCGTGGTTGGGTTTGCTTTCCTGACGCCAACCCTGAATTCCCTCGTTTCTCGTCGCAGCGATCCTGCACGCCAGGGAGGAATCCTCGGAGTGGGGCAAAGCGTCAGCTCGTTAGCCCGGATTCTCGGTTCTGCGATCGGGATTCCCCTGATGAAGATCAACCTGGTCTCTCCGCTCTACACGGCCGCCGCCCTGATGTCGGTCGGCTTCCTGCTGATCCTGCAGGCCAACCGGACCGGCGGCGATTATCCCACGGAGGTCGGACCGTTGGGCGAGCCATAGCCGCCGCCGCCCGGCGTCTCTACGATCAGACAATCGCCGGCTTCGACCTGGATCTGAGCCTTGCCGGGGAGTTCTTCCGTCGAACCGTCGCGTCGTCGCCGCCGATTCCGTCCGAGGGCGCCCGGTTGTCCACCGGCGAGTCCGTACGGGGCGTAGGGCCCGCGGCGTTCGGAAAGAATCGACACCTGGAGTGGCTCCAAGAACTCCAGCACTCGGATCACGCCGCAGCCGCCGGCATGGTGACCGGAACCGCCGGAGTCCGAGCGAATCGTGAAGCGCTCGACACGCACCGGATACCGCTGTTCGAGCACTTCCGGATCGGTCAGACGCGTATTCGTCATGTGCGTGTGGACCGCATCCGCTCCCGGGCCGTCGGGGGTCGCTCCGGACCCTCCGCAAATCGTTTCGTAGTATCCGAACCGATCATTGCCAAACAGAACATTGTTCATGGTTCCTTGACTCGCCGCAGCCAAGCCGAATGCGCCCAGCAAGACATCGACGATCCGTTGCGAGGTTTCCACGTTGCCGCCCGCCACTGCGGCACACTCGATTGCCGAATCGTGTTCGGGCGGATTGAGCATCCCGGTCGGCACGATCAGGTTCACGGGAGCAAGGACCCCTTGATTTAGCGGAATGTCGGTGGCGATCAAGCAGCGGAGGACATACATGACGGCGGCCGTTACGATCGCCGGGTTTGCATTCAGGTTCGTCGGCTGCACGGGGGCGGATCCGGTGAAGTCGATCGTCGCTGTTGGCCCCCGGATGACCACGGCCGCGTGAATTCGGGCTCCGTCATCGAGGAAGTCATCGAAGTGGCGTTCGCCGTCGGGTAGGCGCTGTAAGGCCGTTCGCACCTGTGCTTCGGCGGCGGACTGGATGTGGCCCATGTAGGCGCTCACCACCGGCCAGCCAAACCGCTCGATCAGACGATGCAAATCACGCACTCCCTGTCGATTGGCGGCCAGCTGGGCCGCGATGTCACTCAGATTCGTGGCAACGTCTCGCGAAGGGTAGGGGGCTTCCGCCAGGATTCCCCGCAGTTGATCGAACTGGGATTGACCAGCGCGGATCAGCTTGAAACTGCGAATCAGCACGCCTTCTTCGGCAAGGTTGCGGGAAAAGGGCGGCATCGAGCCGGGCGTGATTCCACCTAACTCGGCGTGGTGAGCCCGGCTGGCAACCAGGAATCGCAAAAGGCCGTCCCGAGGGTCATGCACGGGGGTGACCACGGTCACGTCGGGCAGGTGTGATCCGCCTCGATAGGGGTCGTTTGTCACGATCACATCGCCCACCGATAAGTCCGGATGGTCCTGCAGCACACGGCGCACCGTCTGACTCATGGCGCCCAGATGAACCGGAATGTGGGGCGCGTTGACGACCAGGTCTCCCGCCGCCGTGAAGATCGCGCAACTGAAGTCCAGACGCTCTTTGACATTCACGCTACTTGAGGTATTGCGCAGCGTGATCCCCATCTGCTGGGCAATCGATTCAAAATGGCGATTGAAGATCTCGAGCGCAATGGGATTGCTCGGAGTCGATACGGTATCTTCCGTTGCACCTGCGAGGTCGGTCAGCAGCAGTTCGCCCTGAGTCAGGACTTCCAGTTCCCAGCCTGGTTCCACAACGGTGGTCGAGAGTGCTTCGAGGATCAGTGCGGGACCCGCGATACGGTCTCCTGGCCGGAGTTTCGGCCGGAGGTACGTTGGCGTCCGAAGCGTCGTGGATGAAAATCGCACTTCACGCCAACCATGTGGGTCGACGAATCGTGCGGAAGCTCTCTTGGAAACGGGCAGTTTCCACCCGCTGCGTCCGACCGCCTCGATGCGAATCGCGACAAGCTCCAGCGCCCGATCTTCATGTTCGTAACCGTACAGCCGCTGGTGTTCACGCGAGAAAGCCGCCTCGTAATCGAGGTCCTCCGGCTGCAGAAGTGAGAGAACCGCGTCGGTTCCTACATAGCGGAAATCGAGATTCCGACGCAATTCGATTTGCGCCGAGGAGAACCCTTCCTGCTGCAGCGACGTGGTAGCTTCGTTTCCGAGTTCGGTGAGCCAGGCTTCGAGTTTTTCCGCTGCGATCTCCGTCCAAGGTTGGTACACACCACGCATCGCATGTCGGGTGACATCCGCATGGCCGACGCCAAGTGCACTGAGTAAACTGCTGTCGGGATGGTTGAGAATCTGCTTCAACCCCAGTTCTCGCGCAACGGCACATGCGTGCTGCGGTGCGGCTCCGCCGAAGGAGACTAAGAGATAGTCTCGAGGATCGTAGCCGCGGGCGATTGAAATGGAGCGAATCGCCTGAGCCATGTTCGCGTTGGCAACCGTCAGATAACCGTCGGCCAACTGCGCTCGGCTGAAGCGACGCCCGGTGTGTTGTTCGATCTCGTGCCGCAAGGTATCCAAGCGTGCCTCGACGGCAACGCGGTCGAGCGGGAACGGAAAGTGATCGGGCAGCAGGCGACCGAGAAACAGATTGACGTCGGTTACGGTCAACGGTCCGCCTCGCCCGTAGCAGGCGGGACCGGGATCGGCGCCGGCACTTTGGGGACCCACGACCAGCTTGACTCCGTCGAAGCCGCACAAGGAACCACCACCGGCCGCGACCGTCTCAATCGCCAACATCGGAGTCACAATGCGCACGCCGGCCTTTTCCGTTTCGTATTCGCGTTCCAGCTGGCCGTCATAACGAGCCACGTCGGTGCTCGTGCCCCCCATGTCGAAGCCGATGGCACGAGGAAACCCTGCCGCTTCGGCCACACGGGCAAAACCGACAACCCCGCCCGCGGGCCCGGACAGAATACTGTCCTTGCCACGTAACTCGTGCGCCGTAATCAAACCACCCGCCGAGGTCATAATCCGAAAGTCATCCCGTTGATCCTGATGCACCACCGTGGCGAGTCGCTGAACGTAGGCACGAAGGACCGGATTCAGATAGGCATCGACGACCGTTGTATCTCCGCGCGCGACCATCTTGATCACCGGCGCGACCTCACTGGAAATGCTGACCTCCGAGAAGCCCAGCTCCTGGGCGATTTCGGCCAACATCTGTTCGTGGATCGGCTGTCGATAGGCGTTCAACAAACAGATCGCCAAGGCCTCGATGCCCTGCTGCTGAAGCCGTTGCAACTGCGGACGAATCGACTCCAGTCGCAAGGGGATGAGAATTGCCCCATCGGCCGCAATGCGTTCGTCGACCTCCAGAACTCGGCTGAACAAGGGGGCAGGTTTCTTGATCGTCAACTCGAACAACTTCGGTCGGGCTTGGTAACCGATTCGAAGCAGATCCCCGAATCCGCGTGTGGTGACGAGTGCGGTGCGCGCCCCGCTGCGCGTTAAGAGAGCGTTTGTGCCGCGCGTCGTCCCCAGTCGAATCACGACGCGGGGCAGCGACGCGCTCAGGGGACACCGCAACAGATAACGCATGGCAACCAGAGGTGCCTCTAGCCCCGAATCGAGCTCATACATCTGTCCCGGTTGGGGCAGTTGAGTTAGTGGAGGAGAAAGATTGAGGGTTCCGGAAACGGCATCGCTGCCCGTCACTCGGGTTTCGGTCAGGATCCGTCCGACCGCATCCACCAATCGTAGCGACCAACCGTTCCAGAATCCGTCCGGATCGCGACGCCGAACCGGATCGACGATCGAGCGTGTCGAGGATCCCGCGTGAACGGTCCCTTTCACGATTCCGGAACTGAGCGTCTTGTGACGCAGCAGATTGCCCTGCGGGTCTCGCGCGATGCAATCGGTGAACGTCCCGCCCACGTCGATCCAGAATTCCCAGTCCTTCTCAGGCATCGACGAGCGACTTCGCGGTTGAGGAGCACTCTCGCTCCAGGGATGGGCGGCATTCGATCGTGCGAACGTCCCGTCGGCCGACTACTGCGGCGCTGAGCTGCCGCCGATCGAAACCAGATGGGATTCGGTTCGCACGTACATCCGCCCGCCCGCCACGGCCGGCGTGCTGCGACTCGGCTCACCGAGCGGATTCTTGGCAAGCAATTCGTACTGGTCGCTCGCGGACAGGACGACGACGACTCCGTCATCTTCGATGCAGAAGATGCGGCTTCCGACGATCACGGGGGAACCGGAATAGTTGCCGCCGACTCGCTCTTGCCAGACGCGATTGCCATCGTCGGCGCGGATGCACGTGACAATTCCCTTGTCCGACCAAAGGAATACCAAACCATCTTTCGCAACGGGAGTGGGGACGTAGGGCGCTTGGCTGGTAATCCGGTAGGCCACCTCGGGTTCGGGACCGGGCCGTACCGCAACCAAATAATTCCCGCCTCCTCCCGAGCCGGTTGTGCCCAGGATCAGGCCGTCCGCGATGACCGGGGAACTCACCGTGCGCATTTCAAACACCTCGATTGACCAATTCGGCCGGCCCGTCTCCGGATTCAAACTGAAGATGCCCTGAGCCGTACTGCAGCCGATCAGTTGCGCGGGTTCGTTCTCCGGTTGATAGAGGCAAGGCGTGGAGTAGGAAACGACTTCACTCAAGCGTGGCGTTTGCCATCGTGTTTCACCCGTTTCGCGGTCGACTGCCAGAATCAAGCTCGACTCCGTCTGCGGTCCGTCTTCGTCCGGCTTCCGCTGCAGCAAGCTCAGAATCACGAAATCCTCGTACAGGAGCGGCGACGTGCCAAACCCGTGCTGGCTCTCGAAGGGACCCAGATTACGCTGCCAGACGGTCTGCCCCGAGTGGTCCATCGCCAACAGGGTCGTTTCCGAAGGCGTGGACCAGGCGACGTACAGCCGCTGCTCGTCGACGGCCGGCGTCGATGAAGCAAAACTGTTGCGGATGTGCAGCGTGTGGGGTTCTGAGGCAAACGATCGTTGCCAGAGGCGCTCGCCGTCCTGGCTGCGCAAGCAGACGACGTAGCGGGTTGCCGTTTCCGGATCCGCGCTCAGCAAGAAGATCCGATCACCCCAAAGGACAGGAGAGGAATGTCCCAAGCCGGGCAGAGGAACTTTCCAGTTTTGATCGGCTGCGGTCCAGCGCGCAGGAATCTCACAGGCAAGATGGACTCCACCGCCGTTCGGACCCCGAAACCGGGTCCACTCTTGAGCGCACGTGTTTGATTCCGACGCGACGATGCTAAAACAACCGAGCGCCAGCAACACGCATGAGCGACCCACGCGACTCATCGAGGAAACTCCAGATGCGAAGTGCTCACGGGGAACACGGGGCAGACCGTGTTCCCCGCGTGATCCTTCGGGGCCATTCTCCGGCAGCGGGGCCGGAAGCGCTAATTCAGCGTACTATTCTCGAATCCAGCGTCGGCCAACGCCTGGACTGCCGCCGTCCCGTCAAACTGATTCGCATCGACGGTGCAACTGGCGGTTTTCGTGCCGAAATCTACGGCGACATCCTTCACTCCGGGCAATTCGGCCAACGCACTGCGCACGGCAGGCGGACAGCCGACTGCTCACTGCATGCCGGGCACCGCGATCACGACCCGCGTGGCCGTGGCGTCGTCTTCCGGTTGAACCGCCGCAGAGGTGGCGTTGGAATCAGAAGGTGTGCTGGGAGAGGAGCTAGGAGCGTTGGAGTCCGCCGGGGCACAGCCCAACGGCAGTGAA
The DNA here is from genome assembly GCA_964522605.1 of uncultured Pirellulaceae bacterium. Taxonomy (GTDB): domain Bacteria; phylum Planctomycetota; class Planctomycetia; order Pirellulales; family Pirellulaceae; genus CAVZLD01. Next base: position 6,808 of record CAZFWV010000034.1, on the reverse strand, counting down.
AGCAACAAAACGAGACCAAGCTTTCTCATGGCTTCTCCTTGGTACCAATGTTGAAACGAAAACAAAAGCGAAATCCAAAACCAATACCAAAACATTCTCGGTCCGCGAACGGGGACCCGCGCGCGAACCGATCCGCGCGCCTTGGTCGGGATTTGCCTCGGGCCGAACGCCCGCGACATTGCTCAGGGTAGGCCGTCAGACCCGCGCGGGCAAGAGGCGGCCTGAATAAATGGGGGGGCTGGCGACGAAGATTGGGGGGCAGTTCTTCGCCGAAGAGCCGCGATCAACTCGGGTTGTTCCTCACCTGACCGGAGCGCAAGTCGGCAAAAGCGGACACGCACCCGGGAGAGCATGGCCGCGGAAGAACGCGGAATGACGCGGAAAGTCATCGAGAGGTCATCCCCGGATCTCCGAAGATTCGCCGCGTCGTCCTTCGAAAGCCAATTCTGCCGTCGACCAGGCTGTTGCTTCAGGCCGCTTTGTCGTTGAGTTCGGCCTGATTCAGCTTGTTGTAGAGCGTCTTCAGGCTGATGCCCAATTCTTCGGCTGCCTTGGGCTTGCTGCCGTCATTCCGTTCGACGGCAGCGTAGATCGCCTGCAGTTCCATCTCGCGCAAGGTCATTGGTCCCGTCAGTTTCAGGGCGCCGCCGCGCAGTCGTCGCGAATCGAATCGTCGTGGAAGATGATCCGGCAGGATCGGAGGCGTTTCGCACAGAATCGTGGCGTACTCGATCACATTCGCCAGTTCTCGCACATTGCCCGGCCAGACGTGGCTTTGCAGCAATTCGAGCGCTTCGAACGAGACGGGCTGGCCGTCTTGTGCGGCGGGAAACCGCAATCGTTGAAGCAGATGGCGGACCAACTCGGGAATGTCCTCCAAGCGACTCCGCAAGGGAGGAAGCTGAATTTCGAAGGTGTTGATCCGAAACATCAGATCTTCGCGAAACAGTCCTTCATGGACCATTTCCTCTAATGGACGATGCGTAGCGCAGATTGCGCGCACGTCGACCGTGAACGATTCGTTGTCACCGACTCGACGAATCTCGCCACTTTCCAAGACACGCAGCAGTTTCGACTGCATCCCCAGCGGCAATTCGCCGATCTCGTCCAGGAACAGGGTTCCGCCATCGGCAACTTCAAACAAACCGACACGCTGTTGATCCGCACCAGTAAAGGCCCCCTTCCGGTGGCCGAATAACTCGCTCTCGATCAGGCTTTCTGGCAGCGCTCCGCAGTTGACGGCGACAAACGGCATCTCACCGCGGAGACTCTGGTCGTGCACCGCGCGGGCGACGAGTTCTTTCCCCGTGCCCGTCTCGCCCAGGATCAGCACGGTCGATTGCGTCGGGGCGACCTTGGCGATCAGGTTGCGGACCCGGCACATGGCGGCGCTTTCGCCAACCAACTTCGACTCCCCTTCGATCCGTTCCAACTGGCGTTTCAGCGCGCGATACTTGTTTGTCAGCTCACGCTTCTCGGCGACTCGCTGAAGTAGCCGGTCGAGGTCGGCCAGCTTGCAGGGCTTCGTGATGTAGTCGAACACGCCGTGGCGGAGTGCGGCGACGGCCGTCTCGAGGGAACTCTTTCCCGTCATCACAATTGCGTCGGTGGCAGGCGACATGTCCTTCGCCTTCGCAATCACCTCGATCCCATTCAGTCCGGGCATGTCCAGGTCGACCAACAGGCAGTCATACGTGTTGCGCTGCAAAGCGGCCACTGCCGTCAGTCCGTCGGGACAAACGGTGACTTCGTAACCCATGCGTTGCAGTTCTCGACCGAGCAGGTTCTGGAGCGACTTCTCGTCGTCCGCGAAAAGCAGCTTCAGTGGCTTCTTAGGCGGCTTGTTGACGATGACGTTTCTCCTTCGCGTTGACAGGTTTTCGAGGCAACCGGACGGTCAGACGGGAGCCTTGACCGGGGCCGGCGCTGTAGACATCGATTTCTCCGCCGTGCTCGGCGATGATTCGAAACGTAATGGACATTCCCAGGCCCGTTCCTTGGCCATCTTTGCGACGGGTGAAAAAGGGTTCAAACAAGTGGGCCTGAACCTCCTCCGTCATTCCGCAGCCGTTGTCCTCGACGATCAGTTCGGCCTCGTCATTTCGGTGATGCAGCTGGACCCGGACCGTCCCGCCGGGGTCCAAGCTCTCGAGCCCATTGGTGATCAAGTTCAAGACGACCTGCTTCATCTCCTGTGTGTTCACCCACGCGAGAACCGTTTCGTCGCAGGAGAATTCGATCTGTTTCTGACGGTACTTGCCGACGTGGCCGACCATTTCGATGACCGCTTGAACCAATTCCCGCAGATCCGTTTCCTGGTGTTCCACATCGCCCAGCCGCGAGAAATCCAGCAGTCGCTCGGTGATCTCTTTGCAGCGAAACGCCTCGTCCTGGATCATCCGCAGGTAGTCTCGCACCACGTCATCATCTTCCGGATCGGACGGATCTAACCGATCGGAATCGAGTGGCTCGTCATCCAGTTCGGACAGCGCACTCAGACGCGCGACCCATCGTTCTTCCAGGGATTCCGCACAAAGGGCAATCGAGGCCAGAGGATTGTTGATTTCATGGGCCACGCCGGCCGCCAGGAAGCCCACGCTGGCCAATTGCTCGCCGCGAATCACCTCGCGCGTCCGCTGACGCACCTGTTCGTCCAGGTCGTCACGAATCTGCTGAAAACGTTCCGTCATGTCGTTCATCGCCTGGGCCAGTTCGTCCATCTCATCGCCGGAGGCCAGTTGAATTCGGTGGTGAAAATTCCCGGCGGCGACCCTGCGAGATCCATCGATCAACTTCCGCAGCGGACGAAATACCCAGCGGTAGAAGAGGAAGATCAAGAGCACCAGCAGCATCGCGGAAAAGAGACTCGTGAACCAGGCCAGGACGATCCAGGTGCGGTAATGTCCCCGCACGTCACCTTGCAGATCGAGCATTCGTTCCTGGAGATACCTGGGCAGCCTGCCGGCAAGCAGATTGAGTCGCTCCACCTCATCGGTCAACTCGTCTTTTTGGACGTCTTCGACCAGGAGCGCCCAATCCTCCTCCTTCTGCAGCGTCTCAATTCGCTTCAGGCTTTCCTCCATATCGCGGACGGTCGTCAACTCACGTTGGATATCACCAATCGGTGTGTCCGCGCGGGAGCTTTCGGCGGCATTCTCGTCAAGCTTCTGATGGTACTGCCCGAGTGTCTCTCGAATTTGCCGCAGCTGCTCTTCAAAATAATGACACCATAACGGTCCACTGATGGGCTGTTGATGCTCCATCATCGATCGTCGGTCGACCCGTAGAGAGCTTCCCAGAGCGCTGACCTGTTGTGCAAGCGAAATCGATAGGTGCAGATCCGTGGCCCGCCGGCTGACACTCCGCGCCAATCCTCGAAACGCGTAGACTCCCCGAAAGCCACTGAATGACAGGATGGTCACTGCGATCAGCAATAACACGATGCAGAACAAGAGTTTCCTGCGAATCGGCCAGCTGGATACCACGTCTACGACCTCCTTGTCGCTCAGACCGCATTTCAACATCCGATTTTTGGAGAGTGCGGCTCCGGCCGAGCCTCGGTTTGCCGCCTCTTCGGCTCGGCCGGCGCGCGGGAGTGTATCATTGAGAGGAGAGCAGCTGCAAGGTTCGATTTGCGAAGAGACGGCTCCTCCGTGGCTCCTCCGCCCTCAGATCATCCAACGGAGACTTCACACAATCTCCAGGTCTTCCTACTTACCTTTTGAATCGCAGGTCAAATCCACAGAAGCTGCCTTGCGCCCGCGGCTCTGGGGGGCGTCTGTGTCCCCCCAGAGACCGACTTGTCGCAAGTCGGCATGCGCGCCAGACGCAGCCAGACGCAGAAAGTTGACTCAGGTCGAGCAGCAGAGGCATGAATGCCGACTTGAGACAAGTCGGCCTACGGGGCATGCGTGACGCGTCGGTCGAGAATAGTGCGCAGGCTGCCTAGAACCCCTCGTCGAACCAGGGTCGACCGGTCGAAGCGAAACAGTCGACCTTGTTCGCATGGGGACAGAGGGATACGATACCCGAGAATGCCAGAAGTTGGGGATTTTGCGCGGTTTTTCTCTAATTCGATGAAGGGTCGGAATGAGCGATTTCATACGTGCCAAGCGACGGGTCTTAGGTTGGTTGGGATTTTCCGCGGTGCTGTTCGCCATGTTAGGGGTAGGACAACTCCCCCTACAGACCTGTTCCGCCGGACTTGAAGGGCCTCGGGCCCAGGAGCGGCACGTCGCCTTGGTCGTTTCCTCATTGCTCAACGACCAGCATCTGTTGCAGCGTCCGCTCGACGACGAAATCTCGCGCCGTGCGCTGACCATGTTCCTGAAGAATCTCGACCCGATGAAGGTGTACTTCTACCAGTCGGACATCGACGAGTTCATGCGGGAACAGGATCGTTTGGACGACTTGGTGAAGAGCGGCGAGTTGGGTTTCGCCTATAAGGTCTTCAATCGGTTTCTGGAGCGGGTCGAGGAGCGAGTTGAGTTTGTCGACGTGTTGCTGAAGCAGGAGCACGATTTCACTGTTGATGAGGAAATGATTACGGATCCGGATGCGGTCGAGTACGCGAAGACGAAGGCAGAGGCTTTTGATCGGTGGCGGAAGCGGATTAAGTACGATCTGCTTGTGCTCAAGAGTGACGAAGTGGAAGGTCAGGAGGCGATCGACCGTTTGTCTCGCCGCTATCGGAGCTACGGAAAACGCATGCAGCAGTTCAGCTCCGATGATCTGCTAGAAATGTTCCTGTCATCGATTACGCTCGGCTTCGATCCCCATACGACCTACATGTCACCGAGCTCGCTCGAGAATTTCGAGATCAGCATGCGGCTCAAGCTGGAGGGCATTGGTGCGGCCTTGATGATGGACGATGGTTACACCGTCGTCTCGAACGTAATCCCCGGCGGTGCGGCGGATAAGGACGCTCGATTGAAGCCCGAGGATCGGATCGTCAGCGTCGGCGAGGGCGAAGAGGGCGAGATGGTCGACGTGATCGACATGAACCTGAATGACGTCGTGAAGCTGATTCGAGGCCGGGCGGGGACGATCGTGCGATTGGGCGTGAAACCTGCGGGCTCGAATGAGCTGCAGGTCTACAAGATCACGCGCGCGGCGATCGAACTGAAGGACAGCGAGGCGCGCAGTGAGATCATCCCGATCGACACGAAACCGGATGGCACGCCCTATCAGATCGGCGTCATTGACTTGCCCAGTTTCTACATGGATATGACTGCGGCGAAGAAGGGGCAGTTGGGCTACAAGAGCACCACGCAAGATGTCAAAAAGATCCTCGATGATTTCAACGCGAAGGGCGTCGACGTTGTGGTCCTGGATCTGACGCGGAATGGAGGGGGTAGCCTGTCCGAGGCGATCAACCTGACGGGCCTTTTCATTGACCGTGGTCCAGTCGTCCAGGTGAAGGATGCCGATAATCACGTCGAGTCCTTGGATGATGATGATCCGGGAATGGCCTGGAAGGGGCCGCTGATCGTGTTGACCAGCAAGTTCAGCGCCAGCGCGAGCGAAATCCTGGCCGGTGCGATTCAGGATTACGGTCGGGGCATCATCGTCGGTGATGAGACGACCCACGGGAAAGGCACGGTCCAGAGTCTGCTGAACTTGGGGCCCCAGTTGTTCCGGATTCCCAACCCGCCGAACCTGGGCGCGCTGAAGATTACGATGCAGCAGTTCTACCGTCCCAGTGGTGAGAGCACGCAGAAGCGGGGAGTTGTGGCTGATGTCGTGATGCCGTCGTTGACAAACTTCATGGATATCAGTGAAAGCGACTTGGATTATCCGATCGAATTCGATCGGGTCGAAGCGGCGCCCTACAGCCGCAATGGTTTGGTCAATGCGAACTTGTTGGCCGAGTTGCGGACGCGATCGGAGGAGCGACGGCGCGAATCGGAAGATTTCGCCAAGTTGTTGCGTCGAATCGAAACGTATCGCAAGCAAAAGGAACGCAAGCGCGTGACCTTGAATGAAGAAAAATTCTTCCAGGAACGTGCCGAACTGGACGCGGAAAAAGAAGATGAGAAGCAGATCGAGGAGCAGATCTCCTCGGAACGCCCCGTTTTTCGACGCTACTTCTACAACGACGAAATCCTAAAGATCGCGCTCGATTACGTACGACTCCTGACCGCGCCGCAGATTGCCGAGGTGAATCCGGGAGGGAGAGCCCGCGGGGAAATGACGCCCTGATCGGGGCGCGGCCCGCTCGACGCGGTTTCGAAGGCGTGGATGCGTGAGGTGAGGCTCCTGCCGCGCCTTGCTGAGCCGACATGCCGTTCACTGCATTGGCAGGCGGAGACCGTCGTAGGCCAACTCCATCCCCTTGGGGAGATCCCGGTTGGTCTGCGCGTGCGGCAGATCGTGCGAGATGTGCGTGAAATACGTCTGTTTCGCGCCCACGCGTCGTGCCACAGCGATCGCCTCCTCCAGAGAAAAATGGGTGGGGTGCGAACGGCGTCGCAGGGCGTCGAGGATCAGCACGTCGAGATCCTGCAGACGTGGCCAGCTTTCCGGCGGAATCTCATTCGTGTCTGTGCAGTAGGCGATGCCTCCGATGCGAAATCCCAGCACGTCGAACCGGGGACCGTGCCGCAGGCGAATCGGCACCACCGTGCTGCCGAGCAACGAGAACGGCGCCTCGCCGATCGTTTGGAAGGCCAACTGGGGCACAGAACCGGGGTGAGTGGGTTCTTGATCCGTAAATGCGTAATCGTAGACTCGCCGAATTCGTTGCTCCACCGTCGGCTCGCAATAGATCGGGACCGGATGGCCCAGATAGAAAGGAAACAATCGCAGG
>CAZFWV010000033.1:30116-36451 GCA_964522605.1 uncultured Pirellulaceae bacterium | reverse complement strand
CCAAATGTAGTGAAGACTTTGGCCAAAAATCGACGTAAGTCCTTATCTGATGGACAATCTGGCCCGTAACTGCGTAACTTGGGTTAGGGCTGCATCCTGTTACTTCGCCTCAACGGAGCAATCGGACAAGCATGCTTTTTTTGCATTGGTTACCGCAAGTGACTTCCTTGACTGATCGACACAGCAGGAAGACGGTGGGAGGGAAGTGCGACAATCCCCGACATCAATGGCCTGTCCATTTCATTCCTCCTGCAACCATGCCACCTTCTCATCCTGGTCCTTGCAGCGTGGATCAATCGTCAACAAGGAGAAGCAGTCTCTTTACTCGCGCCCTGCTCTTGCTTCGACCTTGCTTGGATCGAATTGATTCGTGGGGGAATGCAGACTGACAACGGCTGAGTTTTGACCTCGGTTCGAGCCGACAGTAAGACTCGACGCCCGCCCGAATCTCTTCCCGCTGCACATCACCACGCAGCGGAAAAGGCCTCCGAGCTTCAGTGCACTCGGGAAAAGCTGGCGTCCCGGTCATTGCTCTGGTACACTCACTTGGTCGTCAAACGCGTCATCTTTGCGTTTTCGATAAGGCAATCCGTGAGGCGGTCATCGAGACCACCTGCAGTCGAATACGACTCGAGCGTTACGGTGGTGCCTATGAACCAGCGAAGCGATGCGAAGAGCGGCGAGCGACCTGAGACATCGCCCGCAACTTCGCTGAGTCTGCTGGAACGGGTGAGAGACTGCGACCACGTGGCGTGGGAGCGGTTGGTGGATGTGTACGCTCCGTTGGTCTACCACTGGTGCCGCCGGGCGGGGATCAAAGCGGACGAGGCCCCGGACGTCCTGCAGGAAGTCTTCCTCGCCGTGGCAACTCACCTGAAGAGCTTCCGGCGTGATCGGCCCGGCGATAGCTTCCGGGGTTGGCTCTGGACGCTTACGCGTCACAAAATCTGCGATCAAGCCCGGCACCAGAAGCGGCAGCCAGTCGCCTTTGGTGGAAGCACGGCCCACGAACGTTTCTGCCGCATGACCGCCCCGCTGCCCGCAATCTCCGATGCGGCCTGGGATCATTCAGACGAAGCAATTCTTGCGCATCGCTTGATGGAATTGATCCGTCCGCGCGTGGAGGAGCGCACTTGGCAAGCATTTTGGCGACTGGTCGCGGACGCGCGGTCCGGACCCGACGTCGCGGCAGAATTGGGAATGAGTCTCCAGGCAGTGCACCAGGCAAAGTACCGCGTGCTGCAACTCGCACGCCAGGAAATAGACGGTCTATTGCCCTAATCGCCCCGTGACGGTTGTCGTCGAGCAACCCGGAAGAAGTCACGTGATAGCGCCGCGTTAGACCACCGGGAGGTGCCAGCGCCTAGCGATGACGAACGACGACTGCCCCAGGAATCAAGATCTTCAAGACTGGCTCGCGGGATTAATGCCCGTCGAGGTGGCGGACCCCTTGTTCGCCCACATGCAACACTGTCCAAGTTGCCAGGCGAAACTGCAAACGCTGAACGACGCCACGGACACGCTGATTGACGGGCTGCGTCGCCCCTTGGCGCCGGATACCTTCCTGAAGGAATCTCAGTTTCAGGAGGCGGTCACCCGGGCGAAAGCGATCGGCGATTCCACCTTTCAACGCAACACGACGGTGACCGAACTTGCGCCGAGTATTTCCGGCGAGTTGGGCGAGTACCGGATCTTAGAGAAACTGGGGGAAGGCGGAATGGGCACGGTCTACAAAGCCGTGCACACCCGACTGGACCGGACTGTCGCCCTCAAAGTTCTCCCCTCGGACGAACGGGCGAACGAACGGACGTACGCTCGGTTAGAAAGGGAAATGAAAGCCGTCGGCAGCCTGGACCATTTCCACATTGTCCGTGCCCTGGACGCCCGCGAGATCGAAGGAACTTGCTGCTTGGTCCTCGAGTACATCGACGGTATCGATCTGGCGAAGCTCGTCCAACAACGGGGCCCTTTGGCAGTGGGCGAGGCATGCCGACTGATCTGTCAGGCGGCCACGGGACTGCAACACGCCCACGAACACGGTCTCATCCACCGGGATGTCAAACCCTCCAACTTGATGGTTGATTCCCACGGTCAGCTGAAGATTCTCGACCTGGGCCTCGCACGATGGCGGCTTGAGGAGAAAGGCGGCGGCGATCTGACACGGATCGGCCAAACCATGGGCACAGCCGAGTACATGGCGCCAGAGCAGGCCTCTGATAGCCATTCCGTTGACCAGCGTGCTGACATTTACAGCCTGGGATGTACGCTGCACTACCTGCTGATCGGGCGTCCGCCGTATCCCGGGGATTCGGAGTTCCGGATCCTGACATCCCACCATCAAAGCCCGATTCCTTCACTTCTCGCAACACGCCGAGATATACCGAGATGTCTAGATCGAGTCTTCCAGCGGATGCTGGCCAAGACACCGGCAGCCCGACAGGCGTCGATGAGTGAGGTGGTCGACGACTTGCAGCGTTGCCGATTGACGCAAACGCCTGAGGATAGCACGGAGGCCGGCAAGGCTCTCTCTCCATCAAGGCAACCCATCTGGAAGACGCGCCGCGCGATCGCGGCGCAGGTCGGCATTGGGATCGTGGCGGCTGCGTTGTTGGCCGGTCTCATGCTCGGCTCCATGAGGCCTGAGGACCGTTCGAACACGGAAGTCACCTCCGCGCAGTCGGGCAACTGGCTGCTGACTGCCGGCGACGGCGAAACACCGCCTTTGGCCGTCACGCCGTTCACTTCGGAGCAGGCGAAGCAGCACCAGCTGGACTGGGCCAACTACCTGGGCCTGCCGGTGGAGTGGGAAAACTCGTTGGGCATGCAGTTCGTGCTGATTCCGCCCGGCGAGTTTCTGATGGGATCGTCCCCGCAGCAGCAGGAACGTTTCCGGAACGAGGCGGTGGCCGCGACCGAGCCGTGGACGGTCAGTTGGATCTGGGCAGAAGGACCCCAACATCGCATGCAAATCAATCAGCCGTTCTATTTGGGGAAATGCGAGGTCACTCAGTCCCAGTGGGAAACGGTGATGGGTCACAACCCCGCCAACGCGCGGGATCGAAATCCGACCAATCCCGTGACAAACGTCAGCTGGTACGACATCCGGCAGTTCCTGAGGCAGGCCGGCGCGAACACCCTGGGTGTAGCCGCCACGGATACGCCGCTGGGCCGGTGGGCGATGACGTTTGCACTCCCTACCGAAGCCCAATGGGAATTCGCGTGTCGCGCCGGCACCGAAACGCCGTTCTTTTTTGGCGACAACGCAGATGAATTGGAACAGTATGCGTGGTTTATTGACAATGCGGAAAGCAAGATACATGAAGTGGGCCAGCTAAAGGCGAACGCCTGGGGGCTTTTCGATACCTACGGTAACGTGTGGGAGTGGTGTGCCGACCACTTTGTCGCCGATCAATACGCGCGGGCTCAACGCGTCACCCCCGAGGGGGCTCCCGAGGGGCCGGAACGTGCCTATCGCGGCGGCTGCTTCGGCTATCCCCCCTGTTACTGCCGCTCGGCAGTCCGCTGCGGCCGGCCGCCTGACTTCCGGTACCCCAGCCTCGGCTTCCGACTGATCGCCATCTTGAACGGCAAGAAGTAGGTTGCCTTCCGACCTGCGCTCCGCTGCCGATTCCCGCTGAATGACCGCCTGCTCTGGCGCGGAAAGCTCAATCGCGAGTCAAGACAGATTTCGCGTTATAGCTTTGCGTTAAACCTATAAGAGGCGTGCAGTGTGCTCCATTGCACGGTGACGCCGCCACCACAATCTGTCGCTCAAGCGGCTTTCTGGAATCCGCCGCTTGTTGAAGGCGAGCCCTCAGAGGGTGTCGTCCGCATGTGCGTTCTGGAATGACTCGCAGCGAGGTGGGCCCCATACCGTGGCCAAGCCCCTCAACACTCGACGACTGAGTCTTTTTTTGAGTCCCCAGCGTCCCCAGCCACCATCCGTGGTGGTAATGAAATCATGGAGCTGAAGTGATGAGGAAGCGAAATCGAAGCGGACGTGCGGTGCCCAAGTACCGGCACAGACTGATGGTAGGGGGGCTTCCTCTCTTTGAGCGGCCGCTGGTCATGGAGCCGCTGGAAGAGCGCCTGGCGTTGGCCGTAAGTCTGGGGATCGAAGCAGAAGGACTCTTGTACGCGAGCCCCTCCTCCCCGATGACCACCGAGGCTCCGGGCGACGTACGCCTCAGTGATCAGGTTCTCGCCCCCATCCTGCAACAGGCAGCCTTGTCGTGGTCCGGCATCGAAATCCTGCCTGCGGTCAGCGACCGAGGGAACCCGATCGATGTTCGCCTCATCGATTTGCCCAGTGGGGTCCTTGGCCAGACGGTGGGTGAAACCATCCAGCTGGACCTTGATGCTGCCGGGTACGGCTGGTTCGTCGATCCGACCCCAGCCGACAACTCGGAGTTCGGCGAGTTTCTCAGCGACACTCGCCTGGCCGCAGACGCGAGCAGTCCGGCCTCAGGACGCATCGACCTGCTGACGGTCATGACGCACGAGTTGGGCCACGTCCTGGGCTTTGGCCACACAGACCCAGGATCACCCGACGGGCCCGACGTGATGAGCTACTTCGTGAGTACGGGCGAGCGACGGTTCGTCAACGTGATGTCGGACGTGCCCCAGTCCAGCTCGGTAATCGACGAACCAACCTTCCAATTGACCGATGGGGCGCGGCTGAATGATGTCATTGACGAACTTCTCGAGAGCTTTGACACCAGCAACCCGCCGACCGGAGAGTACGCAACCTTCACGAGCGTTGACGGTGAGATTCCCAACATTGTCACCGTGGGTACGACGCCGGCAGGTGGGGCGGATCTCGAGCTGGCAGATTTGACGCTGACTTTCTCGGAGTTGTCCTATGCCAGCGACCATTGGATCGGCGAGGTCCTGGTGGAGTCCACCTCGGGTTCACTGATCCCCGAGGGGTTGGACATCGGGATTAGCGACTCAGACGACAACGATTCGTCCGCCGTGTTCGGGACGATCCAATTGGCCCCTGGGGACAACAGCAGTTTCCTGGACCTGGATTCGGTCAGTGGGGCCGACATCTGGCCAAGCCTGAGTTGGCTCGTGACGGAAATCGAGGATCTCCGGCTGACCTTCGATGATTTCCGCGCTGATGACTCGGACAGCTCGCTCGAAATGGAGACGAATTTCGTTGGAATTGATACCAGTGTTGACTGGATTAATGCGCTGCTCTTTCAAGTGCTCACCATCGAAGGTTCGAACAGTGTCACGTTCAACATGGATCGCCTATCCAAGGGGACGCGAAACTCCGACGGGAAGGTTTCGTATGCCGAATCACCGGTCAGTGACCTTTCTGGCATTTCGGGGCGAGTTCAGATCACCGTTCCCAGCATCATCACGATTGGTGGTGGGTTCATCTATAAGGAGGTCGGGATTAAAGCCGACGGTGGCATCGCTGTGAGTGTGAATGATACGGTGGACACGATCGGTTATCTGGCCGTTAAAGGCTTTCTGGAAATGGCCAGAAAGAAGAAGGACTCCGAGGGAAACCCGGTCAAAGATTCGAAAGGGAAATCGGTCAGCCTGATCGACAGAGAATTTGGGCTCAATTTCGCGATTTCCGAAAAAGGTCCGCTGCAGTTCTTTGTCTTCGCGAGTGCCCCCGTTCTTCTTGAGCCGATCACGGGTCTTTCGCTCACCCAAGTGCGAGGAGGCATCCGCTTCAACTCGACTCTTGAAGACTTACAGGTAAGGCCCCCCTACACCGTCAGCGAAGACATCAATGTTGACGATGATAATACAGCGATTGCTTTGGGCAACGCGGCTACGCCCGTGCAGATTACACTCACCGTTCCGGACCACAATTTCCAGGTCGGTGACGAGTTTCGCATCCCCGCCGCGGGTGATCCAGACCTGAAGAGTATCGGGGAAGACCGATTCGTCGTGACGGCCGTTGATGGAAACAAGATTACCTACCTGACCGGTGGAGGCGACACCGAGTCCGATGCAGCAAATTACTCTTTCGGCGGTACGATTGAGGTCGAGAAAATCAGCATTTCCGATCCGGCCGACCTGCGCGACCCGGGCTTTGCCTCGACCAAAAACCTGTCCATGATCCAGTGGGAGGAGCAACTAGACGAGCAAGTTGTGAACCAAGCGAACGCGGGAAGCTGGGCCTTTCTCAACGACGATATGGTGCTCGAGCTGGGTGCCACCGTCAGCTTCCAACCACGAGTTCCGGAGTTCCTCATCAAGGCGGATGCCGACGTCTTGCTCGATACAACGGGTAAGGTGCTGGTTACCGGCGAATTGTCGTTGGCCACCGTCGTCAAGGTTCCGACCAAGATCTTCGCCGATCTAAGTGA
>CAZFWV010000033.1:0-30016 GCA_964522605.1 uncultured Pirellulaceae bacterium | reverse complement strand
ACCCACGTCACGGAAACGACCGTTTCGTTCGTCATCGGCAGCGCAATCGTGGGCGGTGGAGTCGATGTGAATCGCGACGGCACGATCAATGGCAGTGATGCAGGATCATTGGGGAACATTTCGGTGATTGATGGACGTCTGGACATGAATGAAGACGGGTCCGTTGATGATGCAGACGACGGCGAAATCTTCGATGTCGTTGTCGATCCGGATGGCACCAGGCAGGTGGTCGCCTATCCGGTGATCGATGGGTATGTAGATATCGATCGTGACGGCAACGTCACGTTAGACGCGGAGGACAACGCGGTCATCGGCGAGGATCCACGGAACTGGCTGCTTGATTTTGTGCTTGCGCCCGGGATCGTAGACGGTCAAGTGGACATCGATGGTGACGGGGATGCCGACGCCGAAGACGACGGTACTCTGGGTGGTGTTCCGGTGGTCGCGGGACGTCTGGACATGAACCGCAGTGGCGTTCTCGATGCGGATGATGACGGAGAAATCCTGAAGGTCGCGATCGATTCGGCTGGCAATCGTGTCTTTGCTTCGTATCACGTCATCGACGGCTACATCGATATCGACGGCGACGAGATCGCCGGGGCGGATGACGACGACGATCTCGGCGTGAATCCCAGCGGCACGGACGTCGGTGCCTATTGGCTGGAACCCACCTTCAAGGCCGCGAACTTAGACGACTTGGGTGACGGCTTACGGATCACGGTCCATGGTGGAGTGGACCTGAATATCCCCTCGGTCACCACACTGTCACTTCATGGTGATGCGACCCTGGACCTGGTATTCGGCGGCGCCGAGGATGTGCGGATCGATTTTGCCTTTGGGATGTCCTTGAGCGAGACGCACGTCGGAACGATTGGCACCGCCAGTGGGCAGTTTGTTGTCACCCTGGATCACAGTGGGGGGCCCGAAGCAGGCGGGGTCTCACTGCCCAAGGTGGAGATCTGGGGTGCGGCGATTTTGGCTACCGATTTTGGCTTTTTGGAAAGCGTTGGCCTTTACGCGGAAGCCAGTGGCCTGCTTGTGATCAACAACACGTCGGAGGACAAAGATCCGATCACGCTGGACAATACGGCCGGGACCGCGACCATCGTCCCGACGGCACAGACTTTCGCCCTGCGTCTGGCCGGCAATGTCGATTTTCGTATCGATTTCGACTCGAGCGGTGACTTCGAGGAAGACGAATCGGTCTTTCAAATTGGTGGCATTTTTGTGCTCGAGTTTTCGGCGGCGCAGGGTTTCAACGTGGCGCTTTTCGACGAACAAGCCGGTTCGGTCGTCCCGGCCAGCCTGACGCTCGGTCCGCCGGACAAGCCTCTGCTCGAATTCGGGGTACTTGGCTTCCTGGCAATCCGCAATGATGGCTTCGCCGCGGACCTGGTGCTGACGTTCGACGCGGCCCTTCCGGGCGATCTGGCAAGTATCCGAGGGACGGCTGTCCTCATCGTGAACACCACCGGCGTTGACGTGGTCTTTGAGATCCCGGATGACGTGACGGACCCGAATCGCGACCCGGGACTCGAATTCCGGATCCCCAAGGCAGCGCCAGTTGATCCAAGCGGGATTCTCGCTGCGCCAGAATCCGGTCAGTCGGATGCGAATCTGCAAGCCTTGATCGGGGGTAGTCCGACGTGGGATGAAGGCCCCGCCGGACCCTACGGCGTGGTGTTTCTCGCAGGGGAACTCAATTTGCTGTCCATCCTCGAACTGAACGTGTCAGGCTACGTCTTGCTGAGCAAAGAGGTCGTCAGCCTGGAGGCGAATTTCTCTGCCGCCGGCAATTTCCTCAATTTGGCGAGTGCCTCGGTCCACGGGACCTTATTCTTCAGTTCGCAAGGTGAATTTGTCCTGGACGTGGGGGGCAACATCCAGTTGGGCCCGGATGGATTCAACATCAGCGGCACCGCGGATCTGGAAATCAGATATCTGGATGATGATGAGGAAGGTTCTCAAGGTAACCTCCAATTTGTCCTCGATATCAGCGGATCGTTGTGGATCTCGGCAGAGGTCTTCTACATCCCAATCGGCCCGATTGGGGTCGGCGTTGACTACAACTCCGGTTCGGGCGAAATCTCGATCAGTGTCGGAGTGCTGGTCCCGGTCATCAAGAAAGCCTGCACTCGGATCCCGTTCATCGGACGAGTGTGTGTCTACTATCCGTACCTTGAGCAACGATACTTTTCGTTCAACGTCGGCACTCTGACGCTGCCGCAGGAGGGAACACCGCCGCCAGCCTACGTCCTGGGGCAGGTCGACGATGACGGTTTGTTGACACTGAACGTCGGTCCCGATGCCGCTATGCGAAATCTAGCAGTTGATCAGGTACATGAGGGCGTGGTGATCGATGACGTTTCGGCGGGCTCGACAACCGGTCAGAAGATCAGCATCACAATGTTCGGTGTAACGCAGACATTTGACAACGTCACCAAGGTCCTGATCCCGAACATGGGTAACGGTGATGATTTCGTGGAGATTTTAGCTGGCGTCGCGACTGACGTCGAAGTGCACTTGGGAGATGACCAGGACCGCGTGACCAACCGCGGATCCGGATTGGTCATCGCTTACGGAGACGACGGCGACGATTATCTGGAGGGAGGTAACGGGAAGGATCAACTGCATGGCGGCTTAGGAGACGACGAGTTTGTGATCGGTGTCAGTGACTTGGCTCTATTGGAGGAAGTTGACGGCGGGGAAGGCGAGGACGAAATCATCATCTTGGGTGATGATGCGGCGCAGGACCTGCGCGTCGCGATGGACAGCGAGAACCAGGTCTGGATCCGATCCTATTCCAGCAGCAGTGAGACAGGCTCCGTAGGTTTGCAGCGTGTGGAGGCCATTAACCTCTCGGGTGGCCGCGGTGCCGACAAGTTTTTCGTCAACGGTCAGCTCGAACAGGCAGGTGTGACGAGTGGCGTCGTAATTGACATGGGCAGCGTCGACTCGGATTCCGACCAACCGCCCACCCCGGACGAAGCGAGCGACTTGCTGCATCTGGTCCTCAGCGAGGATAGCGATCAGTTCCAGATGGTGCCCACCGACCAGGGCGTCCACAGCATCTGGAAGAACCACTTCAACCTGAATGTGGTGTCCGGTTATGCGTCCGACAATGACCGAGTGGAAGTGCTCACCGCTGGCGGTGACGATCTAGTTGCGTTGTTCTTTGATCCGGAGCAATATGGCACCGATCCGACGCAGGGTGGTCCCGTCGACCCAGACGCTGTTCAGGAGGTCTTCTTTACCGACTCAAGCGACCTCCCCTACGGCCCCACCTACTCGTTTAAGAATGTGGAAGACTTGATGATTGGCGCGCTGGTGGTCGACAGCTCCGAAGACGAGAGTGACGACGATTTCTCTGCCGGAGATCTTTCGTTGCGTGAGGCGATCGAGTTAACCAACGCCAACCCCGGAGCGGACACGATCGTCTTCGCCACCGATCTGGTGGGAGAAACGATCCTGCTTACCGCCGGCGAGTTGCTGATCACCGACGACCTGGCAATCACAGGCCCCGGGCCCCATCAATTGACGATCAGCGGGAACCAGGCGAGCCGAATCTTTCGGGTGAGCGACTCCGACGACGACACGAAAAACACTGTTAAGATCCGTGGCCTCTCGCTGATGGACGGCAGCGCGGACCATGGTGGGGCGGTCGACAACCAGGAGTCGCTCACTCTCGCAACCTGCTTCGTCGCAACGAACTCCGCAACCGGCAGCGGCGGGGGGATCTTCAACCGTGGCGCACTGATCGTCACCGACAGCACGCTCGCCGGAAACTCGTCCGATCAATCGGGCGGCGCGATCGCTAACTGGAACGGTACCGCATCAGTTATCAACTCGACGATTTCAGAGAATGAGGCGGGCCTTGACGGCGGCGGGATTGTCAACGACTCGGGCGGCGAACTGTTCGTGATCAACGCGACCATCGCCAACAACACTGCCGACGTCGATGATAATGAAACGGGAGCCGGCGGTGGGATCGGTACGAAAGCTGGCAGTTCCACAAAGCTCTATAACACGCTCGTGGCCGCCAATGTCCGCAAAACGTCCTCCCCCATCGCCGATGACTTGTCCGGTGATGTCGGGTTGGAGAGTGCCTTCAACTTGATCGGCGACGCTATCAACAATGGCGGTTTGAACAACAACGTCAACAACAACCAGGTTGGTGTCGCGGACCTGTCCTGGCTTGCGCCACTCGGCGACTACGGCGGCCCCACGTGGACGATGGAACTGGAGCCCGGCAGCCCGGCGACGGATGGGGGAAGTAACGCGCTGGCGATCGATCCCGACGGGATTCCGCTGCCGACCGATCAGCGCGGCGCAGGCTTTCCGAGAGTCATCGGTGAGCGAGTGGATATCGGGGCGGTCGAGTGTCCCAACCAGCCACCCACAGTGGAGGCAGGACCGGACCGTTCGGTACCCGAATACACGCTACAGGAATTCGCCATGTCGTTCTTTGACCTGGGGCCGAGAGGCACGCATACGGCGACGATCGACTGGGGCGACGAGACTCCTCCCGTTGAAGTTGGTGAGGTCGAGGAAGAAGAAGCGGTATGGCCGACCGGAGTCGCTGGGACTGTGGCGGGCAGCCATATGTACGTCGAGGATGGCGTGTACACGGTCACGGTGACCGTGACGGACGACGATGACGCGGTGCACACAGACACCGCGAAGATCAACGTCGAGAACGTCGCACCGACGGTCGTGGCCACACCAAACCCCTCCTCGATCCAGTACAGTGATCCGGTTGTCCCCATCACGATCACGGGCACGGATACGCCGGCCGACACCATGACGATTAAGCTGGTCACCTGGTACACCGACCTGGAAGGCAACACGGTGAACCTGACCGAGTTGCAGGGGCTTGGCCAGATGCAATTGCCGGACGCCGGTACGCTTGCTGGCGCGCTGTCGATGAATCCGGTGACCCAGGAAGGCGGTTTTGCCGAGTGGCAGATCTCGGGCATCGCGGACCTGGAACCGGGTGAGTACGAGATCGTGGCAACCGTCACGGATGATGACGGAGGCAAAACCGACGTGAGCATCCTCTTGACGATCGAGCCGGAAGATGCGGTACCGACCTACGCCGCCTCTCTGCTCTACACGACCGACCCGCGGAATCCGAATCAACTCGAGATGGAACTCCGAGCCGTGGTACAAGATATCAGCTTCTTCGCCGGCCATCCCGATTATGATCCCGACGCGGGTGAGATCACGCACGTGTCACCGGACGGCCTTCCGACAGCCACCGTGACATTCGAGATCACGAATCAGGACGGCCCGGGCTCGTGGACCCTTTCAGGCGTGCCCATCCTGCCACTGGATGCGGACCCACTAACCGGTGTGTCCGTCGCCACACTATCCGTTCCTGACCTGTTCGGCGATAAGGACGTGGCCACAACACTGGAGATCACGACGTCGGTCGAGGGGTTCTATTTTGGCTCGGAGGTGGTGCTGGTGACCGTAGCGAAGCCGGACGGCGATTTCATCACCGGTGGCGGTTACCTGACCGAAACGGATTCGTATGGCGGCGTTGCAACTGTGCTGGACGCTGACGGACAACCCCACGATGTGCCGCTGGATGTCGCCGAGGGGAGCAAAATGAACCTTGGTTTCAGCGTGAAGTACAACAAACAGCTGACCAACTTGCAGGGCAACTTTTCGTCCATTCTCCGCATGTCCGACGGCACGCAGTGGAAGGTCAAGTCGACGGCCACTCGGTCACTCGGCGTCAATCTCCACCCATTCTCTGACAGTACCCATCCCCAATACGATCCCATCTACGAAGGCGTTTATGTGGCAGACTTCCAGTCGAAGGCCAACCTGATCAACCTGGATACCGGTGAATCCCAGGGGGGCCTCATCATGTATGTCCACATGACGGATTTTGGCGAACCCGGTTCGCAGGATGAAGTTTCGACGCCGGATCGGATTGGTTTCAGCCTGTGGAATGCAGAAAATGGAACGCTGGTTTTCGCCACAAGCTGGAACGGTTCCGCCGCGGTCGAACAAGACCTGCCGGGAGGAAACGTCCAGATTCACACGAAGAGACTGAATGTTGCGAACGGCCCAGCTGCGGAGCCCCAACAGGGCGTTGAGTTGAACGATGCAACGTTGCAGTCCGTCGTTCAGGAAGCCAAGAATGCCTGGTTGCAGGCAGGTCTTGACCCGCACGAGCGAGAACTTCTGCGCAACGTGAGCGTGCAAGTGGGGTCACTTGAGGGGACAGTGCTTGGTTGCCGATTTGCAGACCACGTCTGGATTGATCGGGACGCCGCAGGTTACGGCTGGAGTATCGGTCCGGGGCAGCGCACGAACTCGGGCTACGGCAATATCGATCTGCTCTCGGTTGTGACTCACGAGTTTGGCCATGTACTGGGGCTCGACCACGATGCACCATACGACGTGATGGCACCCACGCTGGGGCCGAATGTCCGGACCACTGTGAGCCTCCGTTCTTCGTTCCAGGCCCAGCCGTCGGGAGACTTCATCGACGCCTACGATTTGCTCCCGATTCACCCAACATCCCCACGACCATCTTCGGCCATTGGCAGTACGCTGCCAACACAAGTGTCTGCGACTCGACAGAAGTTGGCCCAGCGGTATCGCGGTGTCCATCTCCGTGACCAGATCTTCGAGTCACTCGCGTTTACCCTGCTTCATGCAGAGCCATTTGACAGCGATGGCGGAGTCATTGACGAGGCAGGAGGCGAGGTAGATCTTGTCGATGATCTCGCCAACATCTTATTGCGGTTGACAACGCACGAGGGGGGTGTCGATCTCAAAACCGGGATTGACCAAGACGGAATCATCAATCGAAACTCGCTTCAGAATGAGCAGGGCTGATTCCCTGGACATTCTGCCATTTTCTACCAGAATTATCGGCATTTAGTCCGATCGATAAGCTCCATTGCAATCGGTGTTGTGAACGCGTTTCAGAGGTCGCTTTTCGGCCAAGAGCTATTTCCGTTGTTGTCACCAGCCGCCACATCTCCATCGCAAGTGCGCAAGAGTCACTGCAGCACAGGCGTCGTCAAGTATGGCTTAGAGTCGACGTCGAAACGGTTTTTCTCTCGACCCACAAACTGCAGTGCAAGGGCAGCTGTCTTGAAGTGTTTCATCGTCTGGTCGTCAACTGAAAATCTTCAAAGGTGATGTAGCTGCTCTCGTTGCCGTAGCTGGCATGGTAGAGTCCCACTTGTAGTGGCAGATCCTGCATGTCGTCGCGTCGAACCGGTGAGCCCGGCATGTCTTCCCAGTCCTTGCCATCGGCACTTGTGCGAAAATGGAACACGCCACCGCAACGGATGATCTGGAGATTGCGATGCGCCTCCCAGGCCCGCTGATTTCCGACTTGGGTCCGCGCGCCGCCGTCAAGAGTCGTCACCATGTTGCCTTGGTTCCAGATCGGGAAGAAATTCAATTGCACCAAGTCATCACCGGATCCGGTATCGTCCAACTTGGGCAGTCGAACCATGAGGCCGCCGTCATTGTTGCCGGGAACACGGCGAGTTGCCAGGCCGGCGTAATCGGAGACCTTCGCTTCCACGACGAAATCCCCGGCCACGATCTTGAACAGGAACGCACCGCGGCGCGGGCCGCCGTCCCAGACAGTGCCACTGGATTGGAGTCGCAGCTTTCCATCTTGATGAGCGATCGCTTCCGGGAAACTTCCGTCGGCTGAGCCCAGGCAACCGTCCCAGAAAGAACCGGCCACGCCGGTTGCCAAGAAATCGCGCGCCGCGGCAAAGTCGTCTGCGAACTCGCGGAACTGGTGCGGATCGGTGTGAACATGGACCGGGGCCGATGCCGCCGTGACGTTGCCCAGCGGATCGCGCAGGCTGACCGTGTAGGCGTAGTGCGTGTCTGGCTGCAGGCCATCGTCCAGAAAGAACGGCGATCGCGTCCAGCCGCTGCTGCTACCGCCTCCGTTACCCGTCGTTTCTGTGAAGCGGTATTCAACCGCGCCCAGCCGGGACTGGCCAACTTGCGCGGTCATGGCGACCATGGTCGGAGTCAGCGCCGCGGGCTGGTCCGCAAACGCCGCCGGGTTAGGACCGGGCGATTGCCATTCCTCTGTCCAGACGGCGTGCCATTGGGAAATTTCCCCGGCGGATAGGGCGCGCTGGAACAATTGCACTCGAGCCAGCGAGCCGGTAAACGGCGGTGCGCCGCCGAGTCGGATGGCTTTCAACGCCTTGGGGGCACGTGGAGGCGTGAGCGTCGTTGGCTTGCCGTCAAGGAAGATCAGGGAGCGCCCATCGTGGCAGACGTACGCCAGTTGGTGCCAACCTGCGCCGGGCGGTGAATTGATCAAAACAGTTCGCTTTCCTTCGTCGTCGATCCATTCCACGGCGCACTCGCCCGCCTCGACGGTTGGATTCCACGCGCCGACCAGCAGGCTGAAGTCGTTCAGGTCGATCGCTTCATGGGCTTGCCAACGCAGTGCCTGCCCGGATTCGAATTGCACGGCGATCCGATCGCCGGCGTCGGCGACCGTTGGCGGGTGTTCGTCCGGCTGAAACTGGCCGCCCAAGGAGCCGCTGTTGTTCCACGACGTGACAGGACCGTAATCCAGCCGTCCCGAGTCCAGATGAATCAGCACATCAGCATCCGGCGCATCGGCGGCCAGTTGTTTGACTTTCGACTCATCAAGCGCCCGATCGAACACGCGCAGCGACGCCAAATAGCCGTCATAGTGTTCCGTGTCCGGCACGGACGCTCCCACATGGATCGGGCGTCCTTCGTGGATCAGTAGCATCTTCGCTGCAGCGTTGTTCAACTCGCCATCGACGTAGACTCGCTCGATGACGCCGTCGAACACGATTGCCAGGTGATGCCATGCATTGGCCGCCGGCGGACCATTGCGGAATCCCATGTCGGCAAAGCCCCAATGGCCTACCGCTCCAAAGGCGCCATGGCTGCCGTAACCGAACTGGGCGGTCGTGGCGTCCGGCCCTCCCCGGCCGGCCCAACTGACCAGGCATTCGCTCTCGTCGATTTCCGGATTGTTGACCCAAGCGGCAACGGTGAAACTGCTGTTGCCTGCCAACGACCGGGGCGCTGGAAACGAGGCGGTGAGGATTTCGCGGCCGGAGAATCGCACGGCCTTGCGCCCGCCGGCCATGCCAACCACCGGTCGGTTCTCCGCGGCGGTGAATTCGCCACCCCGCGTCCCCTGATTCGTCCACGCGGCGAGCGGCTCGCCAAGTTGCAGATCGACGGCATCCAGGTAGATCAGCGGTTCGTCGCTCGCCCGGCCCTCTATCGCTGCATCAGACTCCGGCGATGAGAAAGGACAGCGATTCGCCGCCTGGGCAAAACCTCGGTCTGCCAGCGCAAGAAGCGGATCGTCGGGCGCGTCTGCGTAGACCTTGAGATTCCACACGGCCGCACACAGGCCCGGCAGTTCGGTCCCGGTGATCGTCAACCGCAGATACCGGGCCCGGCAATTCGCATCGTCCACGATCGGGCTGCCCCAACGGGTGTTTTGCCGCCGGTCGGCCAGCACCTGCCAGTGCTCGCCGTCCTGCGAGTATTCAATCAGGTACTGGTAGTACCAGGTGCCGTACTCAAATTGGGTCTCGATGCGGCGAATCGCCTGCAGCTCGCCAAGGTCCACCTGCAGCCACTGCCCGGGTTCGTTGTTACCTGCCCGCCAGAGCGTCGCGTTATTGTCGTCCACTGCATACTCAGGCCGATATACGTGATGACGGAGCGTGTCGTGGTAGTACGACGAAGCCGTGACTTTCACACTCCGCGCAAGATTCGCGGAACGGTCATGAGCGACCAGTTGGCCGATGCCGCGATGCGTCGGCGCGATTTTGCCAATCACCCCGTCCCGTTCGAATACCAGACGATCGACGCAGACTTGCCGATGCATTCCGTTGGGCGTCACGGGAATGTCGTGGCGGTGGTAGACAATGTAGTAATCGTCACCATGTTTGAGAATCGAATGATGTCCCGGCCCGTGAACCGTCTGGTCGGAATTCGAAGCGAGAATCGGGTTGTTCGGCCCCATGGTGAACTTGCCGTCCGGACGGTCGCTTACGGCGTATTGCACACGGTAGCTGGCATCGTGACAGGATCCGGACGAGTAGGTGAAGTAGTACAACCCATTGCGTTCGATCATGAACGGTGCTTCAAAGAAGTCTTTCGCCTGGGTATTGGGAATCATCGCGAACCGGGCGAAGGACTTCATGTCGGGATTGAACACGCCGATGCCGCAACCGCTGTCGGCAAAAATGCCCCAGGTGCCCCAGTAGCCATACAGCGTGCCGTCACGGTCTTCGAAGAACTGCGTATCGAGAGTGATCACGTTCTCGATCAAGCGGTCGCGAATCACCAGGCCGTCGCCGGGCGCGAGCGGAGTCCATGGGCCGACGGGCGATTCGGAGACTCCGCCGAAGGTGTTGCACGGCTGGTTGTAAAACAGGTAGTAACGCCCGTCGGGCCGCCGCACAACGTCCGGCGCCCAATAATGCGGCGTGTTCGGCCAATTCATCGGCACCAGCACCCAGTTGACAAAGTCCCGCGAAACCCAGACCGTCGCCGGCCCACGTCCGCCGCCGTTGCCATCGGTCGTCGCGTACAAATAGAACAGGTCGCCAAACTGCTTGAGCGTCGGATCGGCAAAATAGCCTGGCACAATCGGGTTGAAGTTCCCGGACGCATCGAACGCGCTGTCGTCGGCAGCAGTGGAATAGCAAAGCATCAGCATCAGGCCGAGTACGCGGAAGCCGTTGTCGTGTTTCATGTCAGCTTGCTTGAGTGGGTTGGAGGCAGTGGTTTTTCACAAGTCGTCAGTTTCCCCAATCGATCGCGACGCCGGCGACCATAGTTCGCAATCCCTTTTCTATCGTTTCGACACTCGAGCGCATTTCAAAACCTCCCTCTCCCCTCTGGAGATCGTGCAGCTTTTAAGTTGCTGGCTCGGAGGAAGTTACATCGCTCTCCCAGTGGCTTTTCGTTTAACCCGCAGCCGTCAGGCGAGGATCAAAGGCAAATCGTCCTCGCCTGACGGCTGCGGGTTAATCGAAAAGCGTCGAATACGGCTCAGGATCCGATTCGTCGCGGCGTCTTACGGCTAGTCATCGGTTTTCAGCCGAGGCGATGTCACGTCGGCATCGTACCGGTTCCCACCAGCATAGCCGGTGGGTTGTGCAGTACAATCAAGCGCGAACACCGAAAAAGCTCGATCCGCTTCCCAACGGCCAACTGAAACTGCTTCGGAGAAAACACATGAAGTCCAAGGTCTTTGCCCTGTCCCTGCTGTGGTTGTCTTCGGTCGTTAGTGCCCAAACGTTGCCTCAGGGGAACATCTCCCGAATGGAAACGCTGTTTCGCGAGTTGCCGATGGAAGCCAAACGGCTCACCGGGCCGTTGTTCTGGCTGCACGGCTCGGAAAGCCAGGAGCAGCTTGAGGCACTCGTTGAGAGGACGGCGGAGAGTGGCAATGGCGGCTTCACCGCCGAGAGCCGCCCGCACCGCGACTGGTTGGGAGAAGGTTGGTATCGTGACCTGGCGATCTGCCTGGAAGCCGCCAAGCGAAACGATCTGGAAATGTGGATCTTCGACGAAAAGTGGTGGCCCAGTCAGATGATCGGCGGCAAGGTGCCCCCGCAGTACGCCACCAAAGTCCTCGTAGCGGAAACTGTGGACGTAGACGGTCCGCAGGCCATTGAACTGGAAGGCTACAGCGGTGAGCGCTACGTCGCCGCAGTAGCCGGGCGCATGACCGACGGCGGAGCGCTCGAGGGCGACAGCCTGATCGACCTGGCCGATCGTATCGAGGATGGCCGGCTCAGCTGGCAGGCGCCATCTGGTAAGTGGCAGGTGATCAAATTCACTCACAAACAAGGGCCGGGCCTGGGCCAGGGCAACTCACCCAGCATCGATGGAGCCAGCCAGGACTGCACCGACTATTTCATCCATACGGTCTACCAGCCCCACTTCGACCGCTTCCAGGATGACTTCGGCAAGACGATTCCCGGTTTCTTCTATGACGAACCAGAGACTCGCGGTGACTGGGGCACCGAGTTGAACAAGGTACTGTCCGAGTGGAACGTGGACTGGAAGAAGGCCTACGTCGCCCACACGCTGGAACTGGCGGGCGAGGACGACACGGCTGCGAAGTTTCAATACCTCGATGCGTTTGCCGAAGCCTGGGGGCGAACGATGTACGGTTCGATGAGCCGTTGGTGCCGCGAGCGAGGCGTGAAGTCGATGGGCCATTTTATGGAACACGGATCCCTGTACGTGCATCCGGAGTTCTGTGCCGGCGACATGATGCGTCTTCAGAAGTACAGCGACATGGGCGGGATCGACCTGGTCGTCCGCCAGATGTACCCCGGCCAGCGTCCGCGCGATATCTATCAGACGCCCAAGCTGGGCAGTTCGATCACCCACGTGTACGGCAAGCCCGACGACATCACCATGTGCGAGATGTTTGGCGCCTACGGGCAGGATATCACGTACTCGCAAATGAAATGGCTCACCGATCAGATGCAGGTGCGAGGCGTGAACTTCATGATCCCGCACTCGTTCAATCCCAAGGCGCCGTACGACACCGACTGCCCGCCCTACTTTTACAACGGCGGCTTCGAGCCTCGTTACCCGCTGTATCGAGTCTATGCCGATTACACGAGCCGGTTGTCGCTTTTGCTTTCAGGTGGGCGGCATGTCTGCCCGGTGGCGGTGCTGTTCGCGGGCAACCTGCAACGCGTGGGCAAGATGACGACGCCCGAGGACATTACCTCCAGCCTCCAGGACGCCTTGTTCGATTGCGACTGGTTGCCGATGGAGGTCTTTACGGGCGCCGGCGAGACCTGCCGCATTCAAGACAAACAAATCCGGCTCCATCAGGAACGCTACCAGGTGTTGATCGTGCCGCCGGTGGAGGTGATTCCTTACGAGACGCTGGCCCGCGTGAAGGAGTTCTTCGACGCCGGCGGGATTGTCGTCGGCTGCGGACTGCTGCCGACGAAATCGGCGACCATTGGCAAGACCGCCGCGGACATCGCCACTCTGCGCACAGCCGTCTGGGGCACGTCTCCCGCGGTGGGCACACAGGCCTGCCGGACGAGCCCGGCCGGCGGGCGCGCCTACCTGCTGGCCGAGACGCCGACACCCGCGGAGATTACCGAGACGTTGACCGGCGATGCGGGGCTGCATCCCACGCTGGAAGTGTTGGCCGGCGAGACCAACCATTGGCTGCACGTGCTACACCGCGTCAAATGCGACCGTGACGTGTTTCTCGTCTGCAATCAGGACCATCAAGGCCCGACGCGTCACTTCCGCTTCCGGCTGACCGCGGCGGGCGTTCCGGAGGTCTGGGATGCGATGCGAAATGAAATCACAACCGTTCCGTTTGAACGTCATGGCGAGGCAGTCGAATTGGAACTCACGCTGGAGCCGAACGAGAGTGTCCTGCTGGTGTTCCAGGAACAGGCCCGCCCGCTGCCGGTTCGAGGGGCAGCGGCAAGCGAGTCCGCGCGGCAAACGATCGAGGTGGCCCGCCAACCGACACCCGATGCGTTGAAGATCCCTTCGGAACCGCCGCGCGAGCCGAGACCGGACGACGCGAAAGGTGCCTCGATCGAACAAGCTGCGTGGATCTGGCACGACGAGCCGGCGGTGGGAGCCGCGTTGCGGTATTTCCGCGCCGCACTTGAGATTCCTGAGGACCGGACGATCCGGTCGGCCCGCGGCATCCTGACCTGCGACAACTTCGCGACGCTGTATGTCAACGGCAAACCTGCGTGCAAAACGGACGACGAACTGAATTCCGGCTGGCGCAATCCGGTCCAAGTCGACCTCAAGCCGTTCCTCGATGTCGGGCGAAATGTGCTGGCCCTGCGCGCGGAAAACTTCGATTCCCAGAATGCCAACCCCGCCGGCTTGCTCGGCATCTTCGAAGTGCAGTTTGAAGAGGGGGAATCGATTGTCTTGGCCACCGGCCCGGCGTGGAAATCCTGTGCCAAGGAGCAGCCAGGCTGGTCCGAAGCGGCGCTGGATGACGCGGATTGGCAAACCGTCAAGGTCCTTGGCAAGTACGGGATCGGGCCGTGGGGAAATTTCCAGGGCACTGGCGGTCGGCCTCTAACCGTCAGCCCCATCACATCGGATCCCTTTTGGGGCTCGGCTGCTCTGCCGGCCGGCGTGGACCTCAACAGCCACCGCGTGTACCTGGAGATGGACGATCTGCCCGACGCGGCCGCTGCCGTTCGAGTTAACGGCGACTTCGCGGGCGGGTGCATCGGCGCACCGCTGCGTGTGAATGTAACGGCTCAAATCCGACCCGGCCAGAACACGATCGAGATCCAGCCGCAGGCCCCCAAGGCAGCCCGATTACTTCTGGTTCCGTGCGAGTGAGGAAAGCGCTTTGATATCGATGAAAGAGCGCGGCTTGTTGAGAAGAATGTTTCTGCGATGAGGTATTGGGAAGCTGCTTAACACTTCTTCACCGCAGGAAAACCACTCTTAGGGATGACTCAAGAACAACTTCGGCATTTGGGTGCCTGGGGTCGAGACGCGAGGAACGAGCGTCGAGCCCCCAGCCGCGTGATCTGGGGGCTCGCTGCGCTCGACCCCAGCCACCCTCGTTGGAAAACAATGAAGTTATTCTTGAGTCATCCCTTAGGGTACCGCGGTATTGACGACAGGCACGTCAGATCACGCTTTCCCTGCGAAATGAGAAGGGCGATTCGATGCTGGCTCGCCAAGTATCCCACAGCTTTGCCGGATATCGTGTCATCAGGTGCTTCGCGGGTGCGGGATGTTCCACCGTGTAGATCATTCGGTGAACCGTGCGGGCATCCGCGGTTCACTTGGTACTGACATCCACAGCAATCTGGAAGGTGGAGTTGGCGACTGATCTGTCTGGCGGAGGAGTCTGATGCGATTATCCGGCACTTGCGCGGACGTCCAGGCGAATCACGACGTCATCGCGGATCAGATCGTCCGCTCTGCCGGGATACTTGATGTTGAAGTCAAACCGTTTGATGGAAAACTCTGCCTTCAACGTGACCTCTTCATCGGAAACGTTGATTTCCGCTGGAAACGAGATACTCTTCGTCACACCGCGAAGTGTCAGATTGCCCGTTACGGTGAACCCGGTGTCGGCTGGCTCAACGGCCGTAATGCCAAAAGTGGAAGTGGGGAATTCTTCCACAGCGAAGAAGTCCTCGTTGATCAAATGCTCGGTGAGCTTATCGTTGTCCGACCATGTCGATGTCATGTCGATTTGGATCGTTTGCCCGTCTGGCACGAGTTGCCCCTTAGAGACCGACAGATTTCCCTCGAAGATTTTGAATCCCCCGTCATGGCTGCCAGTAATTTTGGAACCAGTAAACTCAATCTTCGAATCCTTGTTGATGACATAGGACTTGGCTGCATCGCTGGAGCCGCTGGACACAACAGGTGGCTGTTTCGCATCGCCGACATCTGCCGGCGCCACGTTGTCGGCAGGATTTGAACAGCCGACGGACGAAATGAGAATAAGCAGTCCACAACATGCCAAATAGAAATGATTCATTTTTTTCAACCTTTGTCCAAGGGTCACGCAGTCATTCCTTACCCCGGAATCATCGCATACGACCATCCGCATAAAAGAACGCACCCCCTTTGCACAGGCGCGGCGTGACTTCCCTATTTCTCGTTGCGCCGCCAAGGTACTCCCGTAGCGTGTCCCAAATCGGAACTGGGATTGCTCTATCACATTCTTGGGCCAATACTTTCAAAATCTATAGCAGACAATTTGAAAAATGGTAGGTCTCACAAGGAAATCGGGGAAAGGAGTTCAGCAACATGTCGTCCAAGGCCAGCAAACTTCACAAACAACTTGAGGCTTATGCGAAAAGGCGAGCACGCCGCCCGAAGTCAACAGTCGACACTCGTACTTCCTTGAAGATCACGCATGCCGCTGAAAAGAGAATCGTCCGCGATCACGTGGACGTGCTACAGAACGTTGAATATGCATTGGTCCAGGCTGCGCGAGACTCAGGTAATATTGACGATTTCATCACGGAGCAGGTTCTTCGACACGCGATCCAAGGTAAACCGACAGACGACCCCACTGTGATGTGGGCGATGAACTTGCTCGCAGTGACCCGCCAGGAACGGCCTGATATCTCTGATCAGTTGTGGGGTGATGCGCTAAGGGTGGTCTACGCTTCGCTGCAGCGCCACAGCTCGTGCGAGCCCGGCGACACGAGTTATCAACGCTTTGCGTCTCGATTCTTATGATGACATCTTCAGCAGCGTAAATCGTCCTCCCTTTCTCCCCGAGATCAGTCCAGCGCGTCGGTTGTTGAGAAGTCCGCCCGATGCGCGGAGGATGTTGGTCGAGTTCGACAGAATCCGGCATATCCAGACGCGCGAGATCGTCGAGCAACACCTTCATGAGGAACCACAGGAGATCAAAATCGTGCAGTTCAAACACAAGATCACGCCGTTTCTTGGTTTCAACACCGAGGCGGAAGACGCCGCGAAACTAGAAGAAGCCTATAAAGGGTGAGGTAACAGACTGAAATACCCACCCTCGATGTCCGTTGGATTCTCTCTATTTGCATATAGCCAAACCAATCTGATGGTCTGCAGCACCATAATAGAGAAGCCACTCACCTTGAAACGGAACCAATCCGTTTGCCACACAGGTGTTGGCGATGAAGCCCTCGAGTTCCCAGGCAAATTCCGGCTTTATAAACGGCTCATCTAAACGCTGCAGGACCGTGATGCAATCCTGGCGGCTGACCAGCGCTTGACCGAGAGACCATCCGCCATTGCCCCCGTTGTAAAACAGCAGAATACCGTCAGGCTGCTCCAGCGCAATAGCGCCGGCTTCCCGAGAACCGCTGTCGAAGAGTCCCGGCGCACTGCCCTTCCAGACGGCCTTACCCAGGGGCTTCCAGTTAATGAGGTTCTCCGAAACCGCCAATTCGCAAGTGTGACTCATCATCATAAGGTATTTGCCATCAATTTTTTGTGCGATGAGGCGATCGCCTTCACGGCGCGTGACGACGACTCCGCTGCGTGTGCCAAACACACGTTCCGGCGCCAACTTGGCAAAGGCGGGGCCATGCTTGGTCCAGTGGACCAGGTCATTCGATGTGGCCACAAGCAAAGCGTCACGCTTTCCGTTCCAGGCTGTATAGTTCATGTAGTACGTGCCTGACTCGTCCTCTACGATGTGCAAATCCTCGCAGCCGCCTTCCCATTCGTAGGGCTTGCAAGCGTCCTCATCGGGAAACAGCACGGGTTTTCCCTGGCGGGTAAAGGTTCGTCCATCCTCGCTCCAAGCCATACCAATCCGACAGGTGCGGCCCCATGCGGTTCCCTTGGGCCCGTCGTCGGCACGGTAGAGGAGATAGACCTTGTTGTCGCGCACGACCGCGGCAGGATTGTAAACATTCTGCCGTTCCCATTGCACGCTTCGTTTCTCGATTGGGCAGTCAAAAACCGATTCCGCAGTGGGCGAGAGCACGGGTTTGTCTGATTTGACAAAAGGTCCCATGGCCCATTCAGGGAAATTCGATTCAGCCTGCGTTACTCCAGGCAAGAACAGGCAGATGACCGCCGTCATAACCCCAGTTGAATACAGCTTATTCACGCCGTTGCTCCGGGTCGGGGATCACAGGTACGTGTTGCATTGATAAGAGGATCACGGCTCACTCATGGTGTACAGGGCGATCTTTTCCAGTCTGGCGTCGCCCTCTTGGGCATGAAAACTCAGCTTGCCCTTTGCGTGGTCAAAAATACGAAGAGTGAAGGCGTATTTATCGTCGACGAAGCACTCGGCGGCCGTGCCTACTACGAAGAGACGCAGCGAGATTTGCTTGCCGGGTTCCAAAGGGCACGTGCGACGGTAGGTTTCATGACCGTTGCTAATCGTAATTTCTCCCGAGTCGGGATTGATTCTGATGGTATAGCCTGAGTCGCGCTGGCCCGGTGTTTGGCGAAAGCGGATCTCCGCAGGTTCGGTGGCCTGAAGGTGGGCCTGCATCATGTAATCCGGAGGTGTATCAATACTTTCTCCCGGTGCAAGATGTTGGGGTGTGTTAGGAACGGGCTGCGTAAAGGCATTGATCACTTCTCGCGGCGGACGCTGGCAGAGTTGGCCTCCGGTGTCGGTGTAAAGCTCGCGCGGCATCGACATGATGCCGCCCCAACCCGGTGTTCCGGCATCGACATGCCCCGCGCGGTCGCGAATCCACCCCACCACTATGCGTCGTTCGCCATCGAACATGGTCTTGGGCACGCGGAGATCGCCGCAATCGTAGGGCAGCATGTCCTCACCGTAGGGACCGCCTGGTTCCGTGGCCGAAATGTAATGATAGTCGGCGGCAATGATGTACCAGCGCCCATTCATCGAAAAAATATCGGGGCAATCGCCCGACACCGAGAGCGGATACGTGTAGATGGGTTCGCGGGCTTCCCACTGGATCAGATTGGTCGACGTGTAGCAGGCAAAGGCGCCCCGCGATCCATCCGGCAAGGCGGCATGAAGAAGCAGCCACCATGTCTTGGTATCTTCGTTCCAGAAGACCTCCGGATCACGGAATGCGGTGTGGTGCGCGTTGAGTTTCCCTTCTTCGTTGCCATTAATGGGCATACTCCAATAGTGTTTGCCATCCGCATAGAAGGTGTGTTCGGGGTGCTTGGTCCAGTTGTCGAGATCGGCGCTGGTGGCATGCATGACCTTTTGATCGCCCAAAGGGTCTCTGCTGTTCTTACCGGTGTAGAAGAGGTGGAACACGCCTTCATGGTGTACGATACTTCCGGTCCAGCAATCCTCGCCATCGGGCCCTATCTTATCGCGCGCGGGGGCCAGGGCATTCGGACGTTCTTCCCAATGAAGAAGGTCGCGGCTGGCAATGTGCCCCCAACCGGGCGCTCGCAAGTAGAAGACATGGTAGACGCCGTCCCAGAAGAAGGGGATCGCATCGCCGAAAATAGTGCCCTGGGGTGCAAAACGTAGTCCATCGGTGAAATCGATGCTGCTGGGGGTCGCCAGGAAATCATCTCTTCCGTCGAGGTGGAGGGCGCCTTGCGCCACGCGAGCGCCGCCGAAGAGCTCGCCCGGCGGGAAATTGCCCATGGCGTCGCGAGTGCTGCCATCCTCAAAGGTCCACAGACCGAGCGGCGGTGGATCGCTCTTCACGTTGGGACGTAAGGCGGCGATCTGATCTCCACTCAGAGGCGCGTCGTAAAGCCGCGCCTCCTCCACGCGTCCGGCAAAGTGGGCCTTGTCCCAGCTTCGGGCAGCCTGATGGCGCAGGCCGATAAAAATCTGGCTTCCACTCGTGAAGGTGGCAGGTTGTTCGATCGCATATTGGTGCAGAAGTTGGCCATTCCGATAGAGCGTAACCGTGGTGCCACGGTAAACGGCGGCCAACTGAAGCAGGGCATCGGCAGATGCGGTCTCTCGCGGCACTGCCGATTGATTGTGGGGTGTGCGCGTCAAGTTGTCGCTGCCAGCCATCCAGGTGCGCGGAGCCACCTCGCCGAAGACTAGCCCATCGAAGCGGTCATTTTGCTCCAGCGTAAGGACGCTGCCGCCTCGCTGGTCGAGATTGTCGAGACTGCACCAAACCACAAGGGTTTTGTCGGTGATCGGTGACAAGCTTGGAACAATCTCGAAGGCGTCGGCCGTGACGGCCGTGGCAAGGCAGAGGGCCAACAAGGTCCAGGCGCTTCGCGTCATGGTCTCATTCTCCTCAAGAGAGCGATGGTGCCGTTCTGGCCCTCGGAGTAGAAGGGGAGTTTGGTGCTGACGCAGGGTGTCAGTCACGCATTTGTTTCCCTAGGTGCCGGTCGCAGAACTCCAGGAACATCTCCCAGTCATAAGCCTCCACCGAATGTCCTCCCTTGCGAATATGGTAGCCCACATCACTGTCGAGGATTGCCTCACCCAGCGGAGGTAGTGTTTCGGATGTCAGTCCCTTCTTGCCGAGCAGTTGATAGACCTCGCTGGCGTGATAGGCCGACGCATACTCGCCACGTGGGTCAGCCCATGTATCGTCAATTCCGCTCGCGACATACACCGGCCGTGGAGCGATCAATGCCAATAGCATGTGCTGGTCGACGGGCAGGTCATCCTCCTGGTTTACAAACTTCCAAGCGTTACGACAAAGCCAATAGGGAAACCGCGTGACCATCTTCTGCAGTGTTTCGCCCGAGCGTCGACGCCATAAGGCCGCTCCAGCACATCCCGACTGCGCGGAGATCACCGCCGCGAAACGCTCGTCCTGTGCGGCTGCCCAAAGGGCTGCTTTGCCGTTCTTTGAGTGCCCCATGATTGCCACACGCGTGGCGTCGATATCGTCATCGGTTTCCAAATAATCCAACACACGACTGTGCCCCCAAGCGATAGCTGACAGCACACCCCATTCTTGAGCCTTCGGAAAACTTTGCCCCTTGCGGAAGAAGAGCCGGTGGATCGAGTTTTCAAAACTCACTTCATTGTGTCCCACGAAGTTGTCATGACTTACGCCCACGCACGCGAAACCCTGTTCCAATGCTGCGTCGATTGGGCCAGATCCCAACTTCATGACGGCAGGAAATGGCTTGGCCGCCTGCTTGGGCGTGATCACCTGGATGACGATCGCAGCCCGGCCGTTGTCGTTGCTGAATCGGATGCGGACTTCCTTGCGAACAGCCTTTCCCTCCATGAATTGTCCGTCGGTGGCGACCACCTCGTATTCGGTCTTGATCGGGAATTCCGGATTCGGAACACAGCCGTACACAACATTGCTGAACAGCGAGACAAGCTGTGGCCGGCGTATGGTTCGCCATTGATCCGGTGTCGTGATTGTCGTGCCTTCGGCACTCACCAGCAACGGCGGAAGATCGTAATGGGGAACCTTGGTTTCGTCATAGTTGATGTCGTTGTCGTATTCCTTGAGCTGCCGATCCGCGTTTCCAACGGAAGAGAATGCGACGACAAAGAGCACGCAAGAAAGTATGGTTTTCATTTTGTGGAATTTC
This sequence comes from uncultured Pirellulaceae bacterium, assembly GCA_964522605.1. Lineage (GTDB taxonomy): Bacteria > Planctomycetota > Planctomycetia > Pirellulales > Pirellulaceae > CAVZLD01. The sequence goes on along the minus strand of CAZFWV010000033.1, from coordinate 9,022 downwards.
GGGTCATCATTGTGGTAATTGAGGCCATACCCGCGATGCGAAGAGAGCATCACCGCCTGGGAAAGGACTGCCGCTGTGTCTCATAGGCGCCATATTGGAGCGCCAAAACGAGGTCTGCCGTGGCGAATTCTCCGTCGCCGTCCCAATCGCCGTCGGCCCAGCCGGAGTTCGCCACCAGGCCGTCTTCGTAATGTCCTCGCTGGAGGATCTGCACGAGATCGCGCGTATCGAACAAGCCGTCCAGATTCGCATCGCCGTACATGCTGTCCAGAGTACGCAGTACGATTTCATCTCGGTCATCCGTTGTGACCTGGCCATCGGACGTCAGATCGAAAGCGGGATCTTGCCGGCCTGAGCGGATCATCCGATTGAGCAGATCGATATCCTTCGCGTCGACCTGTCCATCGCCGCTAAAGTCGCCGCGCTGCCGCGGTAGGAAAAAACGATTCTCATGACCCGGTGTCCCCTCGGCGACGCCCGCCAACCAGTTGCTCACCTCGTTGCCAAACCGCAGGGAATCGAAGCGACTGAGTGAGGGCCCATCCCCATCGGCTACGTGTGGCCAGGGAGTGGTGTCATCATAGCGCAGGGAATCGACCACCGCGTAATCGACAAGGCCACCCGGAACGATCTGCACGGGACGTTCCAGGCGAAGCGTCTCCCCTCCGTTACTCAGGCTGCCATGCTCGGCGTCCGTATAGACAAAGATCTCCACGTTGTTGGGAATCGAATACTGCAATCGAAACGCAGCGGCCTCCTCCGCCGGGTCCATTGCATCGCGCCCCTGCATCAGTACGGCCCACCCGCCGGCAGGAATTGCGTATCCGGCGGGGAACTCGTAGTCGATGGCGTCCTGGATGCGCCATCCGTTGCCGCGACCGTCATCCAGAGAAATATCCTGGTTGGACACATTGTGCAGCTCGATGAACTCACGGCCCACAAAGTGCGGGTTGTACATCACTTCATTGATGACCAGGGGACCGATCTGGGGCAAAGCATTCGTTGCGGCTGGCGTGGGCACGATCAGCGGTGCAAACTCGACGATCCCGCTACTCGTCACATACCGCCCTTGAGCCGTCTCGGTTGGAACCGGGAGGATGACCTGCGTCGCTCGATAGCCGAGCAACCTGCCCTGGGCATCACCGGAGGAGAGGAATAACTGGCTGGAGTGATTCCCCAGAGTAAACGGAGACCATCGTCCTGGATCGGTGCTGAGCGGTCCGAAATGATCGGCTTCGGTTAGCACCAGGTGACCCCGCGGAGGAATCTGCGTCCCCGCACCGATGCGAAATCGTTTCAGGTTGTCGGCCGAATTGCTCAGGTACCAGTGTCCGATGTCGATCGACTGCCAGGTCGTATTGTGCAGCTCGACCCAACCGCCTTGGCCGTCGTCAGAAATCCGCAGCACCTCGTTGATCTCGACTGAACCCGGCTGTAAATCGGTATCCGCTGTCCCGGGCGATCCTCCCGGCAAGAGGCTCGGTCGCCAGTCGGAAGGTTGGCTGGGTTCGGCAACCACCGACGATGGCGAGGCAATCGTCAGCGAATAGCCATCCCCATCCGTGTGTGGATACCAGTCGTCTTGGTACTGAAAGTCACTGAGTACTTCGCCCCAACGATCTCGCAGCACGATCCGTTCACCGGCATTATCGAGTTGCCCTGTATATTCGCCGGCAATCGGGATTCCATGACCATAGCGTGACTGAAATGCAAGCCGATTGGCGACAACGACGATTCGTTGTCCAGGGGCGAGCGTATCGACAGGCGATTGGGCAAAATCGAACGAGATGCCATCGACAAACTGCAGGTTCGACAGCGGAACTACCGCTTGACCGACATTGGCCAGCTCAACGAACTCGAAATCATCCTCTCCAAATCCGTCGGCGGCCGGGCCGTCCTGCGGGTGGTACATCAGTTCGCTAACCTGCAATCCCGTGATGGGAATCGTGAACGACACCTCACTGAGGGCAGACCAGGTTCCTTCGTGAAGAACGCGTGCCTTGACCTGGGTGCTGCGGTCGACTGCAAGGGGGACGACGAATTCCATCGCGGCCGGCGATACGTCATCGCTGGGAGGATTCGCCGATTCGCCGATCCGCGGGTCGCTGCCGTCCAATGTGTAATACACCGTGCCTTCCGAGGCACTGATAGAGATCAAATCGCCGATGGAAATGACACCGCCGTGCTGAGCATCACCGTTCACCGCAAACTGAGGTGCGGGCACATCGGGAAACAAACGGTCGCTGCGAAACTGTCCCAGCACGACATCGGAGCGACGTGGAATGATGCGGTCGACGACCCGGTCCAGCTCCCGCACCCACTCGACATCCCGCGTATACGGTCGCGATCGCTTGGCGTCTCCCCAGCGAGCCGACTCGGCCACGATCGAACGGTCGATCTCGGCCGCGCGCAGCAAGAACTGCTCCGCCACCTTCTCCGGCGTCAGTCGCCCGTCGTTGAAGAACCAGCGCTGAACACGGTCGGCGAACCGCAGACGGTACTCCGGATTGGCTCGTAGCCGAAAATGAAGATAGCCGGGGTTTTCTGAACCTGAACGATCACTGACGTCCGTGCCGATCTCTTCAAACGTGAACTCCGCATCCCACGGGAAGAAGCGAAAACGCCCGTCCGGTGTCCGCTGCCGCAGCGCGTAGAAGTTTTTGGGTGTCGACTGACCCGCCACAATCCCGGTGGGTCCATCGCGATCGCCGGTGTAGATGATGCCGATGTTGTAGTCAATTAGCTGATCGATATCGACGTATTGCTGGATGGCGGCATAGTTGGCTGGATCCGCCATGTTCCGTTTGGCGATGTCGAACATCGCATCCCAGGCATCGCGTGTCCCTTTGACCAGCGCCGCTCGAGGAGTTTCCCCGTAGCGAACTCCCTTGAACACATCGTACTCATCCTTGTCGCCGCCAAAGTGCGCCGCCGCGAACGCGTCATCCGGACGTTCCACCAAGTTGTATTGGCCCCAGTAAAGTCCGTTGAGATACAGGTTGACAAAGATGCCATTGACGTGCGGATCGCCCGGCTGCAACTCCTGCAAGTCGCGCGAAACTTGATCGCGCAGGTAGAGGGCATTGCTGATGCCGGTGGCCCACGACTGATTGTGTCCGTTCAATACCACCAGATTATCGAAGCTGGTATACGGTGAATCGGCAAACAGCGGGAAATCGAGTTTGCTGGGCCCAAACTCATCTTGAAAACTCAGCCGAAACGAATGTTTGGGGTTACTCGTCAGTCGGCTGAAGATCCCCGAGATGCGAATGCCGCACGTTACGGCAAAGCCTTCCTCGACGCGTCGACCCTGGTATTCGTCTGGATAGAAGAACTCCACCGAACCGGGACGAACCCACCGATCGCCGCGCTGTTCCGGATTCTGGTAGATGCCCTGCGACCCAAACAGGTCGTCGTCGGGCATGACAATGGACAACGTGGGCAGGGAGACCAAGCCATCCCGCACGCTATGAGTCTGCGTCTCGTCGTTCACCACCTGAGGATCAACCTCGGTGTCCCAATGGGCGCCGCGGGGCGCTTCGTTGGATTGGACCAGCACATCGTCCAGGAAGATATAGGTGTTGGTGACGACGTCACTGGGGCGATAGCCGGGCCGAAAGGCGGCTGCCCGCACAGTGGTTGTGGTGGAGATCTCGATCGGAGCCTCGTAGACGAACCCGGTTGTTTCCGTCGGCAGGCTGCCATCCAGCGTGTAGCGCAATGTCACGCCGGGGCTCTCCGTGCCGAGCTGTAGTTCAAAAGGCGTTGTGAAATAGCCGCGATCGACACTGAATCGCGTATCCGACAGCAATCCCAGGAAATTCACGTTGTTCGCCGCAGCGGGCGTGGGCTCGGCAAAGTAACCGACTTGATCGGCATCCAATTCAAAAGATCCGGCATGCAGTTCCGGGAGGATCAAAAAATCCTCATTGTCGGCGGTGACGTTCAAGCCCTGAACGGCCAACAGATTGTCTCCCAACTGCAACAGCTCTCGGTAATCGCTGATGTCGAACGATTCGAACTCGATCCCGTCATCCTCCTCCGGTCGCTCCGCGAGCGCCGTGGAATTCCACTTCAGGTCACGACTGCCGTCCAACGGGACCAGTCCATATCCGGCCTCCTGGGCTTCGTAATGAGATGCGATTTGCTCGGGTGTGAGCGCGACGCTCCATAAGGCAACTTCGTCCAGATAGCCATGATAGGCGTCTGAGGGACGAGCGGAGGCTGCGGCATTGCCCAGCCCCAAGCCGGCTGCGAGCGGGTTGGTCGTGCCGGAGTAGGGCGTCCCGGTGGGCACATCTTCCTCGCCGCTCGATCCGGCACTGACCTCTTTCCCGTTGTGATACAGCCGCAGGTGCTCGCCGTCCCCAACGACGGCGACGTGCTGCCAGCCAAGTTCACTACCCAGCCGCACCGTTCCTGCAGGACTATCAACGTTGGATTGCACTCCCTCCTCATCGACATGAAACATGGAGAGCTGGGAGCCGTTGCGCAGGGCGAAGTAGAGGCTGTTCTTGCCCGAGCCATCCCACTCCATCACCAAGCGACTCCAGCCGCTTAGCTCCGTTGGGTAGATCCAGCCCTCGACCGTGAACTGTCCCCCGAGATCCAGATCGGCGTCGAGCGGAGCGGTCAATCGATCCGCGTCGCTGTCGGACGTGTTCAGCGCCACGGCCTTTCCAACCACACCGGGAACGTATTGCGGATCCCCGTCCACGGCTGTCAAGTTATTGGCAGTTGTGCCGCCGTTGGCCGTGTAGTCTTCTGCCCGGTCTGCCAGTGTTTCGTCAAAGCTGTAGAAGGCGCCCAGTCCGCTGCTCGGCGAATCACCACCTCCCGGAGCGTTTCGAGAGGCCACCTGCTGCCCGTTCAGGAAGGCCACAAAGCCATCATCATACTTCATGGACAGAGTCAGCTCATCCAGCAGCAGATCCGCAGGGTCATCTACCTGCAACGGCACGCGGATGTATGCCGAAGCATTGACGCCATCCATTTCCGCGGCAACGTCCAGACCTATCTCCGCAGTAAGGTCACCTCGCCGGTCATATCCCACTCCCGTGGTGCCACTTGGCCAACTGGAATCGTCAAAGGTCGGTTTCGTCCATTCGTAGCCCAGCGAATCATCGTGGGGGACCCAGGCTCGTGCTGCATCGCCTTGCGAGACGAGCGTACTCTCGTTGATCGTCGCCAAAGCACCGTAGGAAATATCAGAGATCTGCTCGGGAAAGCTGATCTCGTGTGCCACGGCCATGCCATCGGGACGTACCAGAGCGACATATTCGCCCTCGCCGCTCAGCTTGAAGTTCGTATGCAGCGGCTGGCTGGGATCGCGTCGGTCCTTATCGGACGCGAAGACGATCGTGTATCCGTGGGGAGGCAGTGACAGATCGGGCAACCGCCATTTGTTGGTCCGATCGGGGTCGTCCGTCAGATACCATCCGCCCAGATTAACTTCCGCCGCACTCGGATTATGGAGTTCAATCCAGTCCGAGAAATCCCCGTCCTCATCCTGCAGGATCGAGTCGTTGACGGCCAGGAATTCACTGATGATGGGAGAACCGTCGAGCAGACAGCGCGCTTCGAGCGGTTCCAGATGAAAGGGGCGGCAACGACGGCGCGCAGATTGCCGCCCCTTTGGCGAAGGAATGCGATGACGCAAGCTCATCTCACTTCGATCCGGTGCCGGCGGTACCAGGTAGCCAAAATCCAGCCGAGTGCTAACGGTAGCGCCCCCGCCGGTTCCGGCACCGCTGCTACATCGGGGCGCGGACCGACTTCATACCCACCGTCCCCCAACGCGGTCACCAAGTCGCCCGTGCCGAACACGCCATCGCCGTTCCAGTCGCCCTCGGCCCAACTGGCGTTCTGCTGCGTCTCGTACTTGCCCACCCCCAACACTTGCACGAAGTCACCCGTGTTGAACTGGCCGTCGAGGTTGGCGTCCCCGTACCAGGTGTGCTTGACATCCTTGACCCAGATGCGGTGGTCTTCGGTGTCGACAAGACCGTTGTCATCCAGATCGAATGCCCCTCCACCCGTGCCGGCGATGATGTGGTTGGTGAGCATGTCGATGTCGTTCAGTTCGTAGGCACCGTTCCCATCAAAATCACCGCTGGCTCCAACCCCCATGGCGAACACGGCGGCGATTTCCTCCGGCGTCAATACCTTGTTGTAGATCCGCGCTTCATTGATCCAGCCCCACAACGGATTCCCTGCTCCATCATGTCGGCGACCAAAGATCACGTCCGCCACGCCACCTTGATAGGTATTGAGCGATCCAAGCGTGGTGTCCTCGGGCTCCGCGTAGAGTTCTCCGTCGCGATAAATGGTGATCGTGTTGTCCGAGTCATAGGTGATGGCCACCATCACTTCGCCAGGCTCCGTCACCGACTCTTCATCGCCGAAGTTGTTTTCTACGGATCGTCTCCAAAAATCGCTGCCTGCCATCCATTGATAGGGCTGTCGTTCGGCATACACAATGCCATCAAACCCGTTTCCTCCGTTCCCATTCCCAATCTGCACGGAGATCGCCGATCCGCCGCCGGGCTGGTCGAGGTTCTCCAGGCTGACCCAGGCCATCAGGGTTTTCTCGGTCAGCGTCTCGTCGATCGGAGACGTCAGCATCTGGCCATCAATGCCATCCAGAGAAAGGCGTCCGTCGTCCAACATTGCCCCGCCACTGAGTGTTCCGTGAGCCGACCCGATCTGATCGTCCGTCGTGCCATCGAACGTCCACTGGTGCACCATCGTTGGCGGAGGAGGCTCCGGTCCCGGAGGATTGGGATCGGTCGAAGGACCTTGCTGGAAGATATTCGCAATCTGGACGTCACTCAACGCACCGCTGTAAATGCGGGCTTCGTTTACGAATCCAGCGAAGACATCCTGATGGCCTCCATGTCGTGGTCCGATCTGGACGACAGAATCGGGACCGAACGGCTGCAAGGATCCCTTCATGTACTCGCCATACAATTCACCGTCGCGGTAAAGCGTGATGCTGCTGTCGCTGTCATAGACAATACTGATGAGGACTTCACCCGGTTCCTCGACCGTCTCTTCCCAGCCGTACTCCTGAGGGTTTTGCGTTCGTACAAAACCGTTGCTACCGGCCATCCATCGCTCCGGGGCGGCCTCGCCGTAAACGATCGCGTCAAAGGTGTCGCCGCTGGCATTGTTCTGGATCGTCAGGGCCGAGCCACGACTCGAGAAGGCAACATCGTCCAGGCTCACCCAGGCCATCAGCGTCTTCGCATCCAGCCTCTCCCCGATGGGATCCGTCAACATCCGGCTGCCCTGAACCCCATCGATGTACAGTCGATCCCCCTCCAGCGTGGCACCTCCTGTCAGCATGCCATGAGCCTCGCCCACCTGGTCGCGAGCATTGCCGTTGAACGTCCATTGATGGACCAACTCCGGAGCCGCGGGCGGGGGAGGCGGATCGCTGTCGGTCAAATCAACACCGGCGGTGAAGACGGCTTGAATCTCGTCGAGATCCAGCGCCGTGTCGTAGATCCGTGCTTCGTTAATCCAGCCGTACAACGGATTGCCCGCCCCGTCATGGCGGCGACCGAAGATCACATCCGCCACGCCGCCTTCATACGTGTTGAGCGCTCCAAGGGAAGCGTCGAACGGATCCGCGTAGATTTCGCCGTCACGATAGATCGTGATCGAGTTGTCCGCCGCATACGCGATGGCCATCATCACCTCGCCCGGCTCCGAAACGGATTCCTCCTCACCGAGGTTGTTTTCCACCGACCGACTCCAGAAATTGCTGCCTGCCATCCATTGATAGGGCTGTCGTTCGGCATACACAATGCCATCAAACCCGTTTGCCCCGCTGCCGCCTCCGATCTGCACGGAGAGTGCCGACCCGCCACCGGGCTGATCCAGATCGGCCAGGCTGACCCAGGACACGAGCGTCTTTTCGGTCAAGGTGTTGTCGATCGGAGACGTCAACACCTGGCCGTCAATGCCATCCAGAAAGAGACGTCCGTCCTCCAACGCTGCCCCGCCACCGAGAAAACCATGCGCGGAACCGACCGAGTCGGTGGCGTAGCCATTGAATTTCCACTGATGGACCAAATCTGCCTGAAGCGACGGTGACAAGAGCATCACCGCAACAAGAGCCATACCCCTCAAACTTCGTGCCGTACTCATTGATCCGCCCCATGAAAGAACATAAGAGAACATGAAAGACCCATTTGCTAAACTGCTTCGCCGTTTGATCCCGCAGTCGCAAGGAATACATCTGGTACCGTTACAGCGCCACACGATAACGTCCGCCGTCCGCCCAGTTTTCGATCACGATGCAATCTTCAATCGCGATCCGAGATGACCCAGGGTTGTCTTCGTCGGGACATCCCCGTACTACACGCGATGTGACGCCCCGAAAACAAGTTAACAGAAGAATGCGAAGGAACGCGATGTACGCGTTGCTCCATTCATATGGCAGCCGGTCCGTTCACACCGGCTTGCGCCAATGGTATAGGAAATCTCCGATCAAACGTATGACAACCTTGACCTGTCGCCCTGCGCGGATTCAGTTTACCCTTATATCCCGCGTAAACAATGAAACTGGACAGGGAGTTAGAGAGTTTTTCGATATTTCCGTCGTGCTCCAACTGGTTTGTGTGTGACAAACTTGCTGCGATTCTGCGACTTAGAAAATAGCGTCCTACCTGCAGTTGATGGTTGCCGCTTTCAAACGCACCACCCTGTGGTGTCATGAACAGGTTTCCCCCATCGTCCTACTGAGTGACTCGTGCGACAAGTAGTGCGTGCGGAGAAACAACAGGAGTCATTGCTACGTGGTGTGATCGTGTCGCAGGCCGACTCTTCGTCGATCGTTGCATCGCTCCCTGAGGGTCTGCGGCGCCGGGAACCACGTGTGGCGAGCCATACCGACCCAGTGATCGTCCAGATTCTGTAAATGAATTGTGCCATTCACCGTCACATTTGACTCTTCACCGCGGGCGCATCTCGGCGAAAGTGTCCGAGGAAGCGATAGGATTCACGATCCGCACGG
>CAZFWV010000032.1:32535-36457 GCA_964522605.1 uncultured Pirellulaceae bacterium | reverse complement strand
TTGCGATTGTTGTTTTTCAATCATTCGAATGCGGACAAAGGAGAAACCACGGATGCGACGGAAGAAACGGATCGAAACGGATCAATCCGTGTCCCTCCGTTTCGTCCGTTCCATCCGTGGTTTCTCTCTTCTCTTCCGCTTACGCAGGTACAGCAATCTGACTACGACGGAACATAGCTCACGAGATATTCTTCAGGTACTGGACCGCTAAGGCAATTTCTTCTTCTGGCCGCTGGCAGTTTTCGCGTTCGACGGTCAGATACCCCCGATATTGGTGTTCTTCGAGAGCGCCGAGCAGGGCCGCAAAGTCGACCGAACCACGGCCGAGTGGCACTTCTACCCCACGTCCCTGCGCCAAGTCGCGAACGCCGTCTTTCGCATGGACGTGCACGATGTAGGGGCCCAACGCCTGCACCGCCTCGCGTGGTGAGAAGCCGTGGATGATCAGATTTCCCGGATCGAGGTTGACCATCAGCGTGCCTTCGGGCAAAGCATGTAGGAACTCGGCCATTTGCGGACCACTCTCGGTCCCGGTCTCCATCGCCAGCCAGGCTCCGACCCGTTGGCTAAAGCGGCCAATCTCCAGCATCGATTCAACCAACGTGTTCCAGCGGCCCGGTTCCGATTCGCGATCGGGAATCTGTCCGATCTGGTTGACGACGACCGAGGATCCCAGGTCATAGGCAAAGCGCAGCGCTTCCTTGGTCGCCTCGATTCGTGGAACCAGCCCCTCGGTCACGTCGTATCCTCGGCGTGTACGGAAACCAACAGCAGCCACTTTCAATCCGAAGTCGTCCAGACGCTTTCGAATCTGACGCAGACCGGTACGACTGAGATCCCGCGGTTTGACTTCACCGCGGGCGTCGAGTTCTACGGCGGTGGCTCCCATCGCGGCCACGCATGGTAGAGCACGACTCAACGGCATTCCGAGGCTTGCCAACTGCACACCGATCTTCAGCGAGAGCATGGAGTGAATTCCTTTCCGGCCACCGGGCAATCACAACAGGTGCCGGGCCTTAATGTCGAGATACTTATTGATAAGCGGAGCGGTCATATCCTCCGGAAAAGTATCCAGCACAAGTACGCCGTTATGCTGCAGATTCGTCAACACCTCATGTCGCCAGCAGAGGATTTCGGCGGCGGCGGCACCGCGGAACAACTGGGAGCCGGTCGGTTGACGAACTTCGGCCGCGTCAAACAGATGGTGATCGCGCAACAGGACGCCCAGCGGCAGATGCCGATGCGACAGTTGTCCCAGATACTGCCGAATCTGATTCGCGTTGACTTCGTCGATCAGGTTCGTAACCAAAATCACAAGCGACCGTTTGCGACAGCGGGCTGACAGGTAAAGGTAAGCCTCGCGATAGCGGGACTCGACCAACTGTGGAAAACGGTCATAGGCCGCGTGCAACAAGTGATTCATCTGACTGCGTCCTCCGCCGGGTGGGACGAAGGAGTGGATCCGATCGGAGAAGGTCAGCAGCCCGACCGAGTCTCCACGCATCAAGGCCACGTAGCTCAGCATCAGCATGGCATTCAAGGCATGGTCGAGCAAGCTGATCCCGAATGACTCATTCGTCATCATCCGTCCGCAGTCGATCAGGAAGATGACTCGCTGGCTCTGATTCGTCTGGAAATCCTTCACGGTCAGTTTGTTACGGCGTGCCGTGCTTCGCCAATCGATGTGCTTGTAGTTATCGTCGAGCGTATAGTCTCGGAGGCGTTCGAATTCGTTGTCCTGCCCGACGCGTCGCGTACGTCGTACCCCCATCAGACTCAAACGGTTCGTCCGTGCCAGCAGAGCGTATTCGCCCACCTGCTTCATATCAGGATAGACATGAATGATCGACCGGACGGGCAACTCCAGAAACCGTTGCCAAAGGCCGAATCGACTTCCCAGGCGCAGATGCACGACCTCGAGTGCAAAGGCCCCGCGTCGAGTGGGCTTGAGATCATAGTGGACGGTCACACGGCTACGAGGATCGAGCGTCAACCGAAACTCGGGCGGCTGGACCTCGAATTCCTGGGGAACTCCGTCTTTCATCACCACCCGCTGTGCACGATCGCCTGTGTACATGAGCGAGAGAATGACGCGGTGATTCTTGCGCAAGGATGCAATCCGCTGGCAACTTCGTTCGATGGAAAAACTGCGTGCACTGGGCAAGGTGAAGGAATCCCAGGCGGCCAGCAGGACAATCGCCAAATCGATTGCGAGGATCAGTGAATACAGGTCACTCTGCAGGACCAAGCTGAGTGTCATGGCGGCCGGCACGAGGCTCCAGAAGAGCAGGGCCATCGCGGGATAAACACGGCGAAAACAGGCCAACGCCAGCAGTGGCGCGACAATCAGCAGCAGCACCAGCACGGGGTTCGTGCGGAGCGCCTCCCCCACCGTGCGCGACAGATCCAGCCACAGGTTCAAATCCGCGGAACCTCCACCGAAAGAACCAACTCGGTTAACAGATCATCCACGCGATGCCCCTCCACGTCTGCCTCGGCCGTCAAAATGACGCGGTGACGTAGAACGGGCAGAGCGATTTGAGCTACATCATCAGGCACCGCGTAATCCCTTCCGTAGAACGCCGCCAACGTCCGGGCACCCTGCATCAAGGCGATTCCTGCGCGTGGCGAGGCCCCCATGTGGAACTGCGGCCATTCGCGCGTCAGACGGACGATCCGATTGATGTAGTCCAACAATCGGTCATCGATCCGCACCTTGCTGTTTTCTGCCGTGATCTCCAGGATCTCAGACGGCGACGTCGCCGTCTGAATCTCCTCTTCGAGCCGTCGGTTGATATCCACCTGACGGCTGTGCAGTTTCAAAATCTCGGCCTCTTCGGTCTCTTCCGGATAATTCGCCAGCAGCTTGAACATGAACCGGTCGAGCTGAGCTTCCGGCAGGTTGTAGGTTCCTTCCGACTCGATCGGATTCTGTGTCGCCAAGACCAGGAACGGGCGTTTCAGCTGATGACTCACTCCGTCGACGGTCACGCGATACTCTTGCATCGTCTCCAATAATGCCGCGTGGGTCTTTGCTGGAGATCGATTGATTTCGTCGGCGAGCAGCAGTTGGGTGAAGACGGGGCCCGGCCGAAAGCGAAACTCCTGCGTCTTCATGTCAAAGATCGGCGCCCCGGTGATGTCCGACGGCATCAGGTCCGCCGTGAATTGAATGCGTCCAAAATCGCACCCCAGAACGCGTCCGAGCGTGCGCACAAAGAGCGTCTTGCCCAGTCCCGGGACACTTTCGATCAGGACGTGACCACTGGAAAAGAGCGCCACCAGACTTCCCAGGACGAGTTCGTCCTGTCCGACATAGAGTTTCGTGACCTCCGACAGAATCCGGTCAAAAACTGCCTGGGTTCGAGTCCTTGCACTCCCCGCAGGCAAATCGCGGGTGATCGTCAGTCGGGTGAGTTCCGTCGGACGCCCGTCGGGACGAGAACGGCCCACGATTCCCGGATTGCGCACCGCGGGGATCTCACGCGATTCGATCTGCGTCGCGGTCACGACTTCCACCGGAGGACTGAGTTCCTGCGTTTGATCGATCACCTCGCGCGGCACGTCTTGCATCGAACCGCACGCCGGACATTTGACCGGCGACCCCACTGCCACGGAACTGAGCCGCAGTCGACGTCCGCAGTCGTGACAGGAAAATTCCAGAAACTCGTCGTCAGGAGGGCCATCGCCACGCGCTAGAGGGTCGTTCATCTTCGGCCTTTTTCCTTCATGACTGCGCCGCTAACGCTTTCCGGGATTGATAATTGAAAAACGTTCCGAAAGCCAACGGGCTCCCAAAACGCATCTTGTGCACGTAGCCGAATTCGTGAGAATTCGGAGGTCTCGAGGAGGGGACCCAGCAACAAAGCCCCCGAATTCTCACGAATTCGGCTACGAACGAAATGTGCAACTTCAAAGATCG
>CAZFWV010000032.1:0-32435 GCA_964522605.1 uncultured Pirellulaceae bacterium | reverse complement strand
GCCCCCGAATTCTCACGAATTCGGCTACGAACGAAATGTGCAACTTCAAAGATCGCATCCTGGATCATTGACGGCACAACGATCCATCGTGCAATCGTGTCAGATCGCTTACCGTCCACTCGCCCGATCTTCTCTCTTTGAACTCTTTCCCTGCGTCAAATCCTGGTACTGTTCCAGCTTCTGGCGGGCATAATTCGCGTCGCCGCGACGTTCGAGCAGATCGCCGAGTGCGGCAACGTGTTTGCCGAAATCCGAGACGCCATCCGGCGGCAGTTGCCGTGCGCGCCCCAGAATCGGAAAAGCACAGAAGCAGAACAGGATTCCCAGCAGCGTCAAGTGCATCAGGATCGCACTCAACGGCCAAACCGTAAAGGCCTTTAACTCGAGCGGCAGGACCGAATCGTTGTCGGAAATCCTCAAACCACCGGGGCCACTCTCGAGAAAACAGACCCGTCCCGGCACTCCACAGGCCTCAATCAACTTCCCCGCCAGCTTCCGATGTTCCGTCTCAATCAGGGGCAGATTCAATAACCACGCCCCGTTCGCGACGACAAAAACCTGGCTTCCACGCCAGATATTTGGCCGCCAGTAGCGTCCGACAAGCAGATGACCGTCTGCGGCCAGCAGCGTTTCAAAATGCAGCGAACCCGCCGTCTCGACGAGAAAACCTGCCGCATTCGCCGCGGCAGGAGACTCTTCTTCCCATTCGATTGAGGAAACCACTTCGACGGGAACACCCTCCGCATTCGCCGTGACTTCGTCGATGTCGCCGGCGGAAGACGCGACGTATCCCCGCTCGTCACCGGCCTTCGGATGCACCAAAGTGGTCAGGTGAAAGTTGAATCCCGACGGATCCAGCTCGCGGGCCCAAGGACCTTCCAACGAATCGAGGGACGGAGCCGTTTGTTGCGGATCGAGGGTAAACCATCGGCAGGAGAGCGACGTGACCGGCTCCTGCCGACGGACCATATGCCGAGATTGAGCTTCCGCCAGCACTCGGCGAATCTCGATCCGTTGCTCTGCCTCGACGCGATTCAGCATCTGCTGCCAGTAATCGAGCAAGGCATCGTAGTCGCGTCCGACATAAATGAGCGTCCGCCCCGATTCGGCATTCAGCCAGGATTCGAAATAGTTGATCTGCTCATCCGTCGGCGAGGCGAAGTCGTTCGGAAACCAGACAATGACCTGTTCGCGGTCTAATTTCGGTGAGAGTCGGCGCCAACTCGAAACCTGATACCCCGCTTGCTCAAACATGTGCGCCAGCACACCGGTCCCGTTCACGCTGCGCCCGCCGTCCGCACCGCGACGTTGTCCGTATCCACCGGTCACCGATTCGCGACAGCCCGACAGCAGCCCGAGCAGCAGAATCAGCCAATTCAGAGTTCGGCAATCAATATTCAATTCAAGCGCTCTCCAAGGGAAGCTGGATCAATCGGTGAAACTCATCAAGCCGATTCCAGCAGGCCTCAAAACGTTCGCGACTGAGTGGATGGTGGCCGAAGAAGACATCTTCAAATGCAACCATTGCCGAAGACAACATGCTCCGCAAAGGAAGTGACGTTCGCAACTCACGCAAGTACTGGCGATTCGTCTTGCCGCGTGCCAGACGGATCAAGTGGCGCTTATCCAACTGAACCAATTGATAGCTGAACAAGTAGATCATCGCTTCGCCGTAATCACCCGCGAGGTAATGTCGCCGGGCTTCGGCCAGCAGGTTCGTCTGCGGCCGCTCGATCCGAAACGGAAGACTTTCGATTCGATCTGCTTCCGTCGCACCATCACTCCCATCGCCGCCGCCCCGCCCGGCGCCTTCGGGACGATAACGTTCGATCAGAGCGCGCAGCAGGAAGAACAGAATCAGAAACAGCAGGAAGGCGAGAAAGGCCGCGGCAACCCACTTCAGCCACCACCACCTGCCTCGTGGAATGGGCTGGGGATTGGGAGGCTGCCAGTTCCAATCGGACGGCTGAAGCAAGGGCTCATACGGCGGCAGTCGAACCGGTCGCAACCGGTCCGCTTCCGCGTCGTACCAGGGAAATCGTGCCGCATCGCGCAGGCCTTCCGCGCCGGCTTCCACGGCGGGAAATTCGCTCGCATCCATCGCCGACAGGATGCCGTGTTGCCCGGACCCCTTCGCTGGCGTTTTTTGAAGTTGTCCGTTGCCGAATTCGTGAGAATTCGGGGGCTGTGCGAACGGGTTCTCCCTACGAGACGTCTCCGAATTCTCACGAATTCGGCTACGTGCTGTCGAAATGTGCAACTTCGAAACGGGCGCTTCGGGTTTCTGTACGTCGTGGCTGATGGGCGAACGCACATCGGCCAAGTTAGCCCGAATTGCATCAAGCCAGTAGCCGCTGTCTCCACTCGAAGACCCGAACGCGACGCCAACGACGACCGCGACCCACCATCTGCACGCGATCATATCGTCTGCCCTTTCAGTTGGTTGGCCGCAGCCCGCACCTTGAGCTCGACTTCCCAACCCTCCCGACGAATTCGCAAGTCCAGGTAACTGAGGAACCGCGCGACGGTGGCATAGACCACGGCCAGCCAGAGGGAAAGGGGAACGATCCCGCGAACCATCAGCGGTCCCCAATTCCACCGACTCGTCACGACACCCAAAACAAACCACCAGGAAAGCATCAGGCAAACGGTTAACACGATCGTGGCACCACAGATGGCAATCGAGCGACCAAACAGATCCCCACTGCTCGGTCCCTGCAATGCGCGACTTCGACGCGCGACGGTGATGACCTGCGGATTTGCGGAGCGCAACGGGTTTCGCTCCAACAGCACAATCTCATTCGTGAACGGCCGCAGGGCCCGCACGAGAAATACATAACAGCAGACAAAGGGCAAGAACGATTCGGCGGCAGCCAACTCCGATTCCGGGTCGATCAAACAGGCCAGAAACAGACCGAACAACGAGCCCCGAAGGAATTCGGTCCAGAGAATCCGCGGAGCGAGATGCTTCAGGTCGTGGAGGATTCCTGTGGCAGCCTGCCGGAACATCGCACGCCCCAGAAACAAAACCACCGCCATCGTAGCGAAGGGAGCTTCCAGGAAAACCAGTTCGCTCATCAACAATGTGAAGCGAAAAATGGTCGACGCGTTATACTCGTCGGCCACAATGTGCCACGTGAGCCATCCATTCAGCAGAGCGAAGGGCAATGCCAGACAACCGGTCCACATCAGGAGTGGTCCGATGTAGGCAGATGTCACGCGAAGCGCTAGATCCAGCAGATCGGCTGCCGTCCGCTCTCGGATCGCGATCTCGGTACGGTCAAGCTGCACGCTATTCCTTTCGCGGATAGCCAAGCACAACGAAATAGAACATCAACAGACCACTGCAGATCAGCGCGACGGTGGCTTTAACGACGTAGGGCGCTGCCGACGGCGAAAGAAACGCTTCGATCAACGCAGCCATGAAGAATAGCAACATGGCGGCACCCATGATCGGCATTGCCTGCCGCGCGGTTCGCCGCAGTGAAGCGACCCGTGACCAGCCATCCGTCTTGAGCCAGGACAATCCCAGCCGCAGCCCGGCACCCGCCGAAAGAACGATCGCCGTCAACTCAAACGGTCCATGGGCGGTCACGAAGTGATAGAAATTGACGCCCTGCGTCACATCCGGCCGCGCCATGTAGCCAAAAGATGCACCTAAGGAAGCCGCGTTGAACGTGGTGATCAGAATCCCTGGAATGATCAGTAAACCGCCGGCGAAACACTTCAAGCCGATGCCCGTATTGTGATAAATGTAAAAGCTGGCCATCAGTGGGTCGATCAACGCATTCCTGCCTCCAATCTGCTGACTGAAGCTCGATTCCAATTGATCCAGCATCGCGTCCCCCAAAATCTGAACCGCATAATCCGGCCAGATCTGCGGCGAAGCCGCCAGGAAAGCGGAGATAAGGAATACGCCCCAAAACAACAGAAAGGCTAACTGGACGCAACCATCTTGAAAGATCTGCTGGGGCACCTCCTGAAACAAAATGCGCCCCCAGACGGCGATATTGAAAACGCGACTCCGGTACAGCTGATTGTGCGCCCGACCCACCAAACGATGCAGATACTGCACTGTCATTGGCGGCAATTCATAGGCGTCGGCGAGCGCTAAATCGGCGCAGGCAGAACGGTAGAGGGAGGCGAATCGGACAATCGTCTGCGATTCGAGCGAACGCCGACGTTTGCCTTCAAGCTGTAAACACAGTTGCTCCAACTCGGCCCACTGATTGCGCCGTAACGCCAACCATTCGCCAATCTGCATCATTCACCTCGTAACGAGCGTGGCTAAACCTTGGCGGTCGGAACGTTTAAGTAGCTGAGACAATTCGTCTTGTTCCGACTGCGACAATGATCGATTCACCACGAAAGTCCGATAGTAGAGTGCACACAGCAGCAGGTCGTGGCTCGTGTCCGCGGGCAACCCCAGTCGCTGTGCAAGCGGATTCCCTAAGTGGAACGCAATCTCCTCGCGTCGCGCCGACGATAAACCAGATCGTCGCTCCACATACGCCGCCAGAGCCTGTGCGAGCTTTCCCACAACTTGAAAGCTCGCCGGCAGTTCTGCCGCCAACTCGGCAATGCGCGGATCATCCAGTTTCACCGTCCGCAAGACCCAGCCGGGATTCTCAACGACGACCATCGTCCCGCACACAAGATCCCCCAATCGCTGAAAACGGCGATTCAGCATCGAGGTGACCAACCCCAACACTCCGATTGGGAGGATCCATGGACCTTCCGAGCCCACAATCGCCATCAACGGCAAGAAGGGCATCAAATCGACCAGTCGAAGAATGTTCCGCATCACCGCCTGCAGGCCATCGATGGGCTGCCCATCGACACCCAGAACGCGGATCCCCATCAGCCGTTTGCCAACGGTCTGACCGTTCCAAAATGTCTCCAGCAGCCCGCCGTAAAACCACTCCATCGCAAACCACAGCAGCAGCCAGAGCGCGATGGCCAACGCACCGCCTCCGGGCCCACTCATCACACCCGCAATCCCAATCAGAATCAAGAATCCAATCCAAACCGCGAATCGCAGCAGAACGTCGATCAAGAATGCGGGTAATCGTCGGAACGGTCCCGCCACTTCATACTGAAAGGCAATGTTTTCGGGCGTCACCACGTCGATCGTGCAATCGATCTGCTTGAATTCTCGTGCCATTGCCACACAATCTGATTCTGGTTGGAACGCCGAACGGCCCCGGTCGGAGGATGCGATACTCATTATTTCCAAAACCCTACCCCCCGCAACTGACGCGACCCCGGGGCTGCGGGTCGCGTCACCGCACGACAGACTCGGAAAGGATCAAAACGAATGACATGGGGAAAGAAAAAAGCTCTGATCACCGGCGGTGGCAGCGGGATCGGGCAAGCCTGCGCCTGGGCTTTGACCCGCGCCGGCTGGCAGGTCGTCGTCGCGGGCCGGCGACCGGACACTCTGCAAGCCACCGTCGCGCAGTCCCCGCCAGGGCCCCCGATGCAGGCTCACACCGTGGACGTGTCGGATCGCAAGACGGTCGTCGCGCTCGTCGAGTGGGCGACGCACGAATTGGGACAAATTGACCTGCTCGTCCACGCTGCCGGCGTGAACATCAAAACACGCTCCATGGTCGAAATGGCCCCTGAACAATGGGATCAAGTGATGGCGATCAACGCGACCGGGACCTACAACTGCCTCTGGGCCGTTCTGCCGCAGATGCGGGAGCGGGGCGAAGGACTGATCGTGAATATCTCATCGATCGCCGGAAAACGAGCCGCCGACCTGGGGGGCATCGCCTACTGTGCCTCGAAGTTCGCCTCAACCGGACTTGCGACTGCGGTCGGCCTGGAGGAGGCACAACGCGGGATCCGGGTGACGAACATCTACCCCGGCGAAGTCGATACGCCCATTTTGCTGCAGCGTCCGCGTCCCGTCACGCCTGAACATCGGCAACGAATCCTCCGCCCCGACGACGTCGCACAGATTGTCCTCACCGTTGCGCAGTTGCCCCCTCAAGCCCATGTTCCGGAGGTCGTGATCAAGCCGTTGAGCCAGGCCTATGCCTGAGGATGATGGGGTTGAGGTTTTTGCGGTTAAGATGGCGGCAAATCGTCGGTTCTTTTTAATTGAATTCAGCTTGTGACTCTCGCCCGCCGCAGCACGGTCCGGCATCCAGCATGCGGGCGGCAGTTAAACGAGCATCACGCGCGGCCCGCTGGGCACGCGGTTAAACAAAAGAATCCCCCTCTGCCGCCCGGGAGGTTCGCCTGATGACGGTTCAACATCTTTCCCTCGCACTCACCGCCTGCCTTGCCCTCTGCGTGACAGGCTGTTCCTCCGACACGGAAACCTCAACGAGGCCTTCCCAGACGGGGTCGGGTGAGCAAACAATGAGAACGCGACTGGTCGCCGATCAATCGGAGACCCAAGACGATACGAAAGACCAAGGGGATTCCTCGATGGCGCAACGCGAGACGATCACACTCGGCGCGGGATGTTTCTGGTGCATCGAGGCCGTACTCGACCGGATCGAAGGCGTCGAGTCGGTCGTTTCGGGCTATATGGGAGGCAACGTCCCGAATCCCACGTATCAACAGGTCTGCACCGGTTTGACCGGTCATGCCGAAGTCGTTCAGGTTCAGTTCGATCCCCAGAAACTGCCGCTCGACAAGCTGCTGGACATCTTCTGGCAGATACACGACCCGACCACGCTGAACCGCCAGGGATTCGATGTGGGCACACAGTACCGATCCGCGATCTTCTATCACAATGAAGCACAGCGAAAGGCAGCGGAGGAATCGAAAGAGAAGTGGAATTTGACGCGCAAATTTCGCAGCAAGATCGTGACCGAGATCGTCCCAGCGAGTGATTTCTATAAGGCGGAAGATTACCACCAGGAGTACTTCGAGAAGAACCCTGAGAACCCATACTGCCGAGCGAACATCCTGCCGAAGTTCAAGAAGATGGGTCTGCTGAAGCGTTCCGACCTGCAACCTTGATTGGGAAATGATCGCCGCGGATCACCGCGGATGACGCTGATCCGAGCAGCGGAACAAGCTGCAGACAGTGTCGTCTGGGCTCAATGTGCTCTGGATCTGCGGCTCTCCGCGTTCTTCCGCGGCCGCCAATCTCCAGTTTCTGTTCAAGCGATCAGATGCCTTCAAGTGCACCGTTCAGCACGCCCATGTACGCGCCGAACAGTCGGAAGATCAAGAAGATCAGAATCATCGCGACAAACATCCAGACGGCCACCGAGGCTGCCACGGCCAATCCTGTTCCGAGTGCGCGGGCCTGACTCCGGTATTGCTCCGCAAGCTTCAGTAGCGATTCGCTGATCCGGCCGGACTCCTCTCCAACTTGAACCGCATCGAGAAATTCTTCGGAAAACGCCCCCGTATTCCGCAACGTCGTGTGCAACTCCTGCCCTGACCGAATCCCCCGATCGATTTCGTCCCCGTGCTGCGTGTAGTACGGATTCACCGTGCTCTTGAGTGCCAGTTGCATCGACCGACGAACGTCAGCACCGGCATCAATCGCCAGGCCCAATGTCCAAGCCATCCGAGCCAGCGACATCACACGCAGACTCGCGCCAATCCCCGGGATGGCCATCAGTACGCGAGACGAGAGACCGGCCAGGGGACCCCGAGTAAACAGGAGGTAGATGCCGTAGCCGCAACCGGCCAAGACTGACAACATGACGGCATAACGGATCAGGCCCGAGACACCCACGAGTCCGAATCCGAGCAGATCGGTTGTTTCGCCGGTCACGCGAGATACCCAACCGAGAACGGCAATCAGCACACCGATCACTCCGATCGCAATCAGCAGTTCGATGACCGGCCAGGCGATCCCGGCAAGGAAAATCCACCGCAGACTGACCAAGTGATCGTAATGTTCCGCAAGGCGTTTCAGCACGCGGTCGAGGCGGCCGGTGCGGTCTCCCAATTCGACCATTTCGCGGAAGAACTCGGGAAAGTAGTCACCCGTTTGGCGCACGGCTTCCGGGACACTCTGACCGCGACTGATCCCGCGGCTAATCTGCTGCATCCGTGCGCGGTGGTATGCGGGCCCGCTCTGGGCCTCGCGATCCCAGCTCTTGCGTACCTCAACTCCCGCATCAAGGGCCGTCCCCAGACGATGGCTAAGTTGCGCGAGGCGTTTCAAGCCGATTCGGGGTGCAAACAGCATCGATCACTCCCGCGTGTTCGAACGCAAGTCTGATCTCGACGGAGTTCCGCAGCATCAGTTTTGAGGTTCCACGCATCGGCCTCCATCTTAACCCGAAGCGCCGGTATTGAAGTTGCACGTAGCCGAATTCGTGAGAATTCGGGGGCTGCGTGAATGGGTTCCCCCTACGAGACCCCTCCGAATTCTCACGAATTCGGCTACGTGCCGTCGAAATGCGCAACTTCGAAAAGCGCCACCGCAGGCATTCGCGTCTCCGCGGCGAATTTGCCGGTCCGTGCCGTACTGCCCCGGGTGGGACAAAGCCGTTACAGTAGAGGAAATTCTCGGTCCGCCGCGAACGGACTCAATGCGTCTCGTGGATGGACAGATAGAACGGGGAGCCCAAAGAGGGCGTGAACGGGTGCCAGCCAAGTGGGACACAGTGGCGATCGTCGGGGTTGGCCTGATCGGCGGATCGATCGGGTTAGCTCTCCGACAGCGCGCGCTGGCTCGTACCGTCATTGGGATTGGACGCAACGCCAGTCGCCTGGCTCGCGCCCGTCAACTGGGGGCCATCGATGACGTAGCCACCCAGCTCGAATCGGGCGTCGCGAAGGCAGAGCTGACGATCCTGTGCACGCCTGTCGAGACGATTGCGGGGTTTGCTCGCCAGGTGGCTACGCATTGCCCCGCCTCCAGCTTGATCACCGACGCGGGCAGTACGAAGCAGTCGATTGTTGAACAATTGCGGGATCAGTGGCCGGCGGACCGTGCCGTGTTTGTCGGTAGTCATCCGTTGGCCGGCAGTGAAAAGACGGGGGTCGACCACGCCGACGGACAACTGCTCGTGGGACGAACGGTCGTCATCACGCCGACGGATCAAACTCCGCCCGACGCCCGTCAGAGAATTGAGGAGTTGTGGAGCGATCTGGGAGCGACCGTACTGGCCATGACTCCAGCCGAACACGATCGAGCCGTCGCGGCGATCAGTCACCTGCCGCACGTGATTGCCTCGCTGACGGCTGCGGTCACGCCGGAACATGACTTGCCGCTGGCGGCAACCGGCTGGTTGGATACGACTCGGGTCGCATCAGGAGACGTCGAACTGTGGCGGCAAATCCTCTTCCAAAACCGCCCCCGCGTCTTGCACTGTCTGGATGAGTTTGCGAAAGTGCTCAATTCCTTCACCGAGGCCTTGCAGCAAGAGGACAGCCAGGCCGTGGTGCAACTTCTCGCAGCAGGAAAGCAGCGACGTGATGCTCTGGCAGATTGAGATTCATCCGGCCGAAGGACAACCGGACTTGGACGCCGCCCGGATCGCCGCCGACGCGGCCGACCTGGGAATCGCGCGCGAATTAGCCCTTCGCGCCTCGCGCGGGTATCTATTGGAAGGGCCACTCGATGAGCCGCAGGCGCGCATGCTGGCTCAACAATTGCTGGCCGATCCCTTGGTCGAAGAGACGATCGTCGCACCCGTGGGTCACGCGACCTTGTCCGTACCCACTCAGGCAGACTGGCGGCTCGTGCACGTCTTACTCAAGCCCGGTGTTATGGATCCGGTGGCCTTGAGTGCGCAACAGGCGATTCGCGACTACAAGGTGAACGTCGATGAAGTGCGCACGTTCAAGAAATACTGGATTCACCCGATCTCCGACGGGCAACTCGAGCAACTGTGTAACAAGATCCTGGCGAACGATTCGATCGAGCAGGTGATCCACGGTCCACTGCAACTCGATCGCCTGCATGTCGGTTCCGCATACGACTTCCGACTCGTCACCATTCCACTACGCGAATTGTCCGACGACGGACTGCTGGAGCTCAGTCGCAATGGACAGCTCTACCTGACGCTGATCGAAATGCAGACGATCCAGCAACACTTCCGTGATTTGGGACGGGATCCGACCGATGCAGAACTGGAAACCATCGCTCAGACCTGGAGCGAACACTGTAGCCACAAGACGCTGGCGGGGCGGATCGAGTATCAAGATGAGAACGGCACGCGCACCTTTCAGAATATGCTGAAGGAGACGATCTTTGCCGCCACGACCGAGATCCGTCGACAACTGGGGGATCAGGATTGGTGCGTGAGTGTTTTCCAGGACAACGCGGGCGTCGTTCGATTCGATGACCAGTACAACGTTGTCTTTAAAGTCGAAACGCATAACCACCCTTCTGCCCTGGAGCCGTACGGCGGAGCCAACACGGGAATTGGTGGCGTGATCCGCGATCCGCTCGGAACCGGGTTGGGCGCAAAACCCGTCTGCAACACGGACGTTTTCTGTTTCGCACCACCGGACACGCCCCTGGAACAATTGCATCCGGGCGTACAGCATCCGCGGCGGGTCATGAAGGGCGTCGTGGCGGGCGTGCGAGATTATGGCAATCGGATGGGAATCCCCACCGTCAATGGGGCGATCTATTTCGATCCGCGGTACCTGGGCAACCCGCTGGTCTACTGCGGCAACGTCGGTCTGTTGCCGATCGACAAGTCGCACAAGCAGCCTCGCGCAGGCGATCACATTGTCGTCATCGGTGGACGGACGGGTCGCGATGGGATCCACGGCGCGACGTTCAGCTCCGCGGAATTGACCAGCGAAAGCGAATCGATTTCCGGGGGAGCGGTTCAGATCGGAAACGCGATTACCGAGAAGATGGTCCAAGATGTTTTGTTGGCGGCGCGCGACCGCGGTCTATACAACGCCGTCACCGACTGTGGTGCAGGCGGCTTTTCCAGCGCCGTCGGAGAGATGGGCGAGAAGATCGGAGCCGAAGTGTGGCTTGATCGGGCTCCCGTCAAGTACGAAGGCTTGACCTATACCGAGATCTGGATCTCCGAAGCGCAGGAACGCATGGTGCTGGCCGTGCCCCCGGAGAACTGGGACGCATTCCGCTCCCTGTGCGAGTCAGAAAATGTGGAGGCCACGATCATCGGCCGGTTCGTTCCCACCGGCCGACTCCAGTTGAAGTATCACGATCAAGGGGTTGCCGACCTCGCGATGGAATTCCTCCACGATGGACGGCCGCCCGTCATTCGGCAGGCAGCCTATGAGGCGCCAACCGTCAGCGAACTCACTCCGGCACCGTCGACAGCGGACGACTTCACGGCCGATCTGCTCCAGATCCTCCGCAGCCTGAATGTTGCGAGCAAGGAGTGGGTGATCCGGCAATACGATCACGAGGTGCAAGGCGGCAGTGTTGTCAAACCGCTGGTTGGTCCCAAGAACGATGGTCCCAGCGATGCCGCGGTGCTGCGGCCCGTGCTCAATTCTCGCCGTGGCCTGGTCGTCAGTTGCGGCATGAACCCACGCTATGGCGACTTCGATACTTATCACATGGCCGCGTCGGCGATCGACGAAGCGGTGCGAAACGCGGTGGCGGTCGGAGCGGATCCAAGTCGGATCGCGATCCTGGATAATTTCTGCTGGGGTTATACGGACCGTCCAGAAACACTCGGCTCCCTCGTTCGAGCCGCCCTTGCCTGCTATGACGTCGCCGTCGCCCTGCAGACACCGTTCATCAGCGGCAAAGACAGCCTGAACAACGAATTCAGTTTTGTGGACTCCAACGGACAAAAGCAGACCATCAGCATTCCGCCTTCGTTATTGATCAGTGCCCTGGGGCAGGTCGATGACGTTTCCCGCTGCGTCACCATGGATCTCAAACAGCCGGGCAATCATCTCTACCTGGTCGGCCTCACGCGAAACGAACTTGGCGGATCCCATTACAGCTTGATTCACGATCTGCAGGGTGGTCAGGTACCCATCGTCGATACTGCTGCGGCGCGAAAAACGTTCGCCGCTTTGCATCAGGCAATTCAGCAGGGATTCGTCCGCGCCTGCCATGACCTCAGTGAAGGTGGTCTGGTCGTCGCCGCGGCAGAGATGGTGTTGGCGGCGCGCTGCGGAGCCGAACTGGAGATCGACGCCGCACCTCACCAAATCGATTCGCCCTCGACGGTCCGCTTGGCACTGCTGCTGTCCGAGTCGAATTCGCGCTTTCTGTGCGAGATTCCCGAAGATGCATGCGGACGGTTCGAGAAACTGATGAAAGGCGTCCCGTGCGCCGCGATTGGTCAAGTCACGGGCGGTGATCGACTGACGATTCGACATGCGGGAATCACCGTCGTCTCCGCAACGGTGGATGAATTGGTTGACGCCTGGCAGTCACCCTTGCGGTGGTCGTAGAAGGAGAAGCAAGACGATCATGGCGGCTGTACGTGTAGTAATTGTGCGAGCCCCGGGTACGAACTGCGATCAGGAAACGGCCTACGCCTTTGAACAAGCGGGCGCCCGAGCAGACATCGTCCACGTGAACCGGTTGTTGGAATCACCCGCGGTTGCACAGCAATATCAGATCCTCTGCATCCCCGGTGGTTTCAGCTACGGCGATGACGTCGCTGCCGGTCGCATATTCGCCGGCCAAATCCGACATCACCTGGTTGATGCGGTCACGCGATTTCGTGACGAAGGGAAGATCGTCCTTGGCATCTGCAACGGTTTCCAGGTTCTGCTGAAATCCGGCTTGTTGCTGACAGATGATCCTCAAGGCAGCGCACCGGCAACCCTGACCTGGAACGACTCAGGACGATACGAAGATCGCTGGGTTCATCTGCGCGTGGATGGGACTCGCTGCGTATTGCTCCGCGGCCTGGAAAGTCTGTACCTGCCGATCGCCCATGCGGAAGGCAAGTTCGTGGCGCGCGATGCCGATACGATGCGTCAACTCGATGATGCCGGCCAACTCGTACTCCGCTATGGCTATCCTCCCCCGTCGCCGGATATCTCGTCGAAGACGCTGCCGTTTCCTTTCAACCCCAATGGTTCCCAGGCGAACGTCGCCGGCGTCTGTGATTCGAGTGGACGAGTCTTCGGACTGATGCCCCATCCCGAGCGGTTCATCGATCCGACGCAGCATCCTCATTGGACACGCCTGCCCGCGGCATGTGAAGGACAAGGGCTGCAACTGTTTCGCAACGCCGTGGAGTTCTTTGGCTAAGTCACCGCAGATGCACATGACAGCTTTCGTCTGTGCATTCGTGCTTTCCACCCAGACGATATCGTTGCCGGGCGACGAACCCGTAGCACCATTGCCACAACGGCAGAGTCCCGGGCAGATGCAGGAGAGGCGCCAGCGGCCACAGACGAGGCAGATGGCGACTCAAATAACGAATCGCCGCGGCACCGGCGTGCTTCTTTCCGTTTCGGTCCATCACGACCATGTGCCGCATCAGCTCGTCGCGGTCCAAACTGGGAAATCGTTCGTAGACGTGCGGGTCGTGAAGGGAGAGAAACGCGAGTCGTCCCGCTCGATCCCAACGAGCGAACCGCTCGACTTGCCCCCGACAGAAACTGCATTGGCCGTCGTAAATCACAATGTCGGCTTCCGGCCGCTGCTCCGGAGTGGGCAAGATCATCGCAGTTTCTGTTTGTTCGGTCATCAAGTCTTCTCGGAGACTGCTGGAAGCGAGAGCCGTTTCGATGTTCGATGCGGTTCCTACGGGGTATAATAGCCCCGGCCCCAAGGGCGAGTAGCTTCCGCCGAAAAAAGAGGAACGTGGAGATGGACGATCTGCAGCGACAGGTACGGCAGGCCCAGCGTCGTTTGATGCTGCAACAGGGCCTTTCGGCGCTGATGTGGAGCCTTTTCGGTGCCCTCCTTCTGGCCGCCGTCGGGATCGCCGCCCGCAAGATCTGGCCCCTCGGCGTGGATGGCCGCACCTGGATGTGGAGTTGGATTGGTGGGGGACTGCTGGCCGGCTTACTCGCGGCCGGTCTGCTAACGTGGGTGAATCGCCGCCGCAGGCTCGATGCGGCCGTCGAAATCGATCGCCGATTCGGCCTCAAAGAGCGCGTCTCCAGTTGCCTGGCACTCGACGAGCATCAATTGGAGTCACCCGCCGGACAAGCTCTGCTGGAGGACGCAACCCGTCGCATCGGGCAGGTCGACGTATCCGAACGCTTCCAGATCTCCGCCGGGCGTTGGGCCTGGCTCCCCTTTGCTGCCGCCGCAGTGGTCTTTGGGCTGACACTCCTTTCCGACGCGCAGCCAGATCCCCAAGCGACTGCGCAAGCTGCCACCGTTTCGGCCAAGAAACGTGTGAAGAACTCGACACAAACTCTGAAGAAGCGAATCGAACAACAGCGACAATCGGCCGTCGAACGCGGACTCGAGGATGCTGGCGAACTGTTCAAGAAAATCGAACAGGGCATGGAGCAACTCGAAAAACGAGAAGACGTTGACCGGCAGACCGCAATGGTGAAGCTGAACGACTTGGTCAAGGAAATCAAGGATCGTCAAGAACAGCTCGGAAGCCGAGACGATGTACGTAAGCAACTCAACCAACTGAAAGATCTCACTCAAGGTCCCGCCGATCGGATGGCTCAAGCGATCAAAGATGGCGACTTCCGCGCCGCGTTGTCGGAAGTCAAGAAACTAGAGGAACAGATCCGGAAAAATGAGCTGAGCCAGGAAGAAAAGGAACAGTTGCAGCAGCAGTTGGATCAAATGCGGAATAAGTTGCAGCAATTGTCCGAAGCCCATGCGCAAGCAAAACGCGACCTGGAGGAGCAGATTCAACAGAAGCTCAGCCAAAACGATCGAGAAGCAGCCGGGAAACTGCAACGACAACTCGACCAGCTCATGCGTCAAAATGAACAGATGGAACGATTGAACCAAATGGCGCAGAAGCTAAGTCAATGCTCCGAATGCTTGCAAAACGGGCAGGCCCAGGGTGCCGCCGAACAACTGT
This sequence comes from uncultured Pirellulaceae bacterium, assembly GCA_964522605.1. Lineage (GTDB taxonomy): Bacteria > Planctomycetota > Planctomycetia > Pirellulales > Pirellulaceae > CAVZLD01. Next base: position 17,538 of record CAZFWV010000032.1, on the reverse strand, counting down.
CGGACCTGGCCGACGGATTAGAACAGTGGGCACAGGAACTGGACGAGTTGGAGATGCTGGAACAAACGTTAAACGAATTCGCCGATGCTCGAGATGCCATGTCCTGCCCGCATTGTAGTGGCATGGGGTGACAGTCCTGCGGTTTTGGCTCCGGTCGGAGCGATCGTCGCGGAGGAATGGGACTGGGCGAAGGACAAGGCGAAGGAGATCGCCCCGAAGAAGAAACGGATACCGGAACTTATGACTCGCAAGTGCGTTCCAAACCCGGCCGCGGAAAGGCCGTCGTCTCGGGAATCGCTTCCGGTCCGAACAAAGCCGGGCAGGCCCTGGAAGAAATTAAGACCGAGATCGAGGCCACTAGGACACTCGACGATGATCCGCTGACCGGACAAAGGCTGCCGAAACCCCAACGGGAACTCACCCGCCAGTACTTCGATGCCTTCCGAGAAGGTTCCGGCTCCAAGTAAACGGTGGGACGGTCGTCTTCAATGCGATCCGAATTCTCACGAATTCGGCTACGAGGCGGAATCCCCTGCAGAGGGGTATGCGTCCGTGAGATCGACGCGCCTCTGGAAACGCGGCTTCGGACCCCCGCTGGCGGGCGCGGTTCTGTCATCGAGCAACCGAGCTGGTTGCGTGGGGAAGCTAGGAGGAGTAGGATGGTTTTGGTTTTGTCGGATGTTGCCGACCGTACCACATCCGGTAGCAGTATTGCGTTGGGTGTGTTGTCGTTTTGTGCTGGTTGGCGGTGTTCCATAAGCAACAATTCCCTGAGGTTCTGGGGAAGTTGAGAACAGAGCTACCAACCCACATTTAGATCACAGAAGAGGATTGCTTCCATGCGTCGGTTAACGATTGGACGTGTCATTGGAGTCGCCTTTCTGGCGACCGTTGTGTCTCTCTTGAGCATCGACACGGCTCAGGCTTGTCGGTTCCTCTGGCGGGTTCGGCACGCATGTGCTCCCGTCATCTGCTGCCCACCGGTCGAGGTCGTGGACGTCGTGTCAACATGTTGTCCGACTCCCGTGGATTGCACTGTTTCAACCTGCTCCCCTTGCCCTACCGTCTGCGAAGTGCCGACCTGTTCTCCTTGCCCATCAGAATGTGGGGACGTGTTGGTAGTTGATGGTTGCACGATGGCGTCGAGTTGTGAGCCGATCGTCGAACCGTATCCAGCGGAACCGACGGAGGCGGAACCGGAGCCAGCGGTGGAGGAGGCCACACCGGACGAAGCACCCGCCGTTGAGGAAGAGGCTCCGATGGAAGAAACGCCGGTCGAAGAAGCGGCGGCGGAAGACATTCTCGACGAACCGGTCGTTCTGCCTGAGTTGGAGGAGGAGGCAGCCACACCCGACGTGATGGAGGAGGCTCCGATCGAGGAGACGCCTCCGGCAGCCGAGGAAGAGGTCGACATCTTCGGCGAAGAGCCTGCCGTTGAGGAAGCGGTGCCACCAGTGGAAGAAACACCGGCGATGGAGGAAGAATCGCTCGACGACATTTTCTCGACTCCGGCAGCGGAAGAGGAAGCGGTGCCAGCGTTGGATGAAGCCATCCCACCGGTCGAAGAGGCACCTGCGGAAGAAGCAACGGACAGCCTGGACGACCTGTTCGGTGAAGCGACGGAGACCACCACGGAATCGGAGCCGCGGATGGCCACAACACCAGAGGACTCGAGCCTGGACGATCTGTTCGGAGACCTCGAGGCCGAGACGCCCGCCGCGGAAGCTCCCGCAACCGACGAGGCGCCTGCTGCAGACGATCTGTTCCCGATCGAGAGCGAAGAAGCCGCTCCGGCCGAGGAGACTGAGGCGCCTGCCGAATCGAGTGACCTGGATGACCTGTTCGGACAGCGTCCCACCGGGGCCTCGTCCGCTACTCAACTGATTCAGCAACCGCAGACTCAATTAACATTCCGTCGCTGGACCGACAACACGGGCAACTACACGACCGTGGGCCGACTGGTCCAGGTTGGAAAGACGCACGTTCGGCTGCTGAAGGACAACGGCAACTTTACGACCGTGCCGCGAACTCGTTTGAGTCAGGCCGACTTGGCCTACGTCGATCAGATGGTGCAGCAACTCGGTCTGCAGATCATCGACCAGTTCGCCCAACGTTAAAAAGACTCGCGTCACAAGCGATGCAGAAAGGCGAGGCGCCTCACCCGGGCCTCGCCTTTTTTCGTTGATTGGCGGATCCCGGCCACAGACCGCGTCTTGCCCGAGAGCCGTCGGTCGGCGAAGATAAGCGTCGTACGTAATACGACTGCGTTCCAATCAATCGGCGATGCTGTAACCACTTCTTCTGCGGCCCTCTGCGCCTCGGCGTGCTCTGCGTTTCGTATTTTGCGGATCGCCGTAGTCCATATTCCAAAAGAAGAATCTGAAACGCAGAGTACGCAAAGGCGCAGAGTGCCGCAGAGAGGGGAGGGGCGAAGCTGTTGGAACTGAGAGTTGATGGTTCATTCTTCCTGTATCGGAACCGCTTCGAAGAATCGAGAAGTTGCTATGTCCAGGAAAAGAGATACCGCTGTTCTGATTGTTGCGATGCAATTCGCTTGGGCTGCTACATTTCTGATCGGCGGACCGTCGACAAAGGCTTGGGGGCAACCGTCGGAGGCAAACTATGACGAGAGCCGGGTCCCGTCGTATCAACTGCCGGACCCGCTGGTCACCGCAGCGGGGATGCGGGTGACGACCGCCCAACAGTGGTGGCAATTGCGCCGGCCCGAAGTCTTGCAGTTATTTGAGCGTGAGATGTACGGCAAAGCGCCGGGTCGCCCGAATAACCTTCGCTGGCAAGTTACCGAGCAATCTGAGGATGCACTGGCAGGACTCGCACGCCGGAAGCAGGTTACGATCTTCCTGAGCGAAAACGACGATGGCCCGCGAATGGATGTATTGATCTACCTGCCGCGCGACGTCGAGGGACCTGTTCCCACATTTCTCGGACTGAACTTCAACGGAAACCATTCGATCGTTGACGACCCGCACGTCCATCTGTCCACCAGTTGGATGCGTGGCGGCGAACCGGATGGCGTCGTGGACCAGAAAGCCACCGAAGCGGGTCGCGGACGCAGTGCTTCGCGCTGGCCATTGCAGCAAATTCTGCCACGCGGTTATGCCGTCGCGACGATCTACTATGGCGACATCGATCCGGACTTCGATGACGGTTTCCAGAATGGAATTCACCCGTTGTTCTACCGTGATGGACAAACGGCTCCTGAATCCAGCGAATGGGGCTCGATTGCCGCCTGGGCCTGGGGATTGAGTCGCGCCCTTGACTATCTGACGGATGACCCCGACCTGGATCACGAGCGAGTCATCGTGCTTGGCCATTCTCGTCTGGGCAAGACGGCCTTGTGGGCGGGAGCCAATGATCAGCGTTTTGCCGTTGTGATCTCGAACAACTCCGGCTGTGGCGGTGCCGCGTTGAGCCGCCGACAGTTCGGCGAGACCGTGGCCCGAATCAACAGCTCATTTCCCCATTGGTTTTGTGACAACTTCAATCAATACAACCACCGTGAGGAAGACTTGCCAATTGATCAGCACGAGTTAATCGCGCTGATTGCGCCCCGCCCGGTGCTCGTCTGCAGTGCGGAAGAAGACCGTTGGGCAGACCCGCGCGGCGAATTCCTTGCCTGTCGCGAGGCGGATCCGGTCTATCGACTGCTGGGCGTCCCGGGAATCGATGCCGAAGAGATGCCGCCCTTGAACCAACTCACCGGGACAACGATCGGATACCACATTCGCCCGGGCAAGCACGACATGACATCCGGCGATTGGCAGGTGTACTGCGACTTTGCGGATCGGTTTCTGAAAAGCGAGAATAGATGACTCAGAAATAACTTCGGCATTTCGGTCCTCTCGTTTAACCGCGTGCCCAGCGGGCCGCGCGAGCTGCGCGGGGCGTTGCCCACGCGGTTAAACGAAGAAGTTGTTTCTGAGCCGTTCCTGAATCCAATCCTTGACAGAGCACTCTTTCTTCATCCTGCGTTTGCGTAGCCGCTGCCAGGCGAGACAACGGGCACCCACATAGCCGATCGCCAGCAAGCCGACGAGGTAACCGGCGGAGGGTTCCGGTACGGCAACCGTCAGCATGCCACTTACGGGAGTGAAGGCAACCGAACGATTGGATTCGTCGGTGAAGTACGTATCCTGTTCGGCTCCCGTCACGAGCTGGATTTCGTACGTACCAACGACATTCGGTTGCACACGCAACACCACCTGCATCAGACCGGCCTGATCGTCGACCAAGTAGGGCTGCTGAAGGTTGACAGTCGACCCAAAGGCCTCAATCCCAAACGGCACACTGGGCGTGACTCTTCTCAAGCTCAACCACGCCGCCTGGGGGTGTTCAATCGAACTGGTCTCGGTCGTGGCGGCGATTCCGACGTCGGATCCGGCATTGGGCCCGATCAGGTTCACTCGGACGGAGAAATCAAACAGTTCAATCGTCGAACCGTCATCAACACCCGTCAGATCCAGGTAAAACTCGATCGGGACAACTTGCACGGAACTAGAACGCAGAACCTGCTTCTGTTGCCCCGTAACGACAAGGTCAGCCCGCAAGGTCACCGCGTCTGCCGCTCCGAAAAAGAAGACACCGGCAAGCAGCACGTACTCCATTCTGCGGTGCATGTGAGTCCCTCCACGTTTCTCCGTCCACCCTGACGCTTCGTAGTGTAACAACCAACGCGCATGATTTCAATTTCTCCCGTTGGTCGCTCGATCTCTTGCCGAGAGAACAACATTTTCGCCGTTAGCAGTGCAGAGGGCCGCTGAGTCAGAGTTGGAGGCGGAGTTGGGAATCGTCGGGAGCGGCGCAGCATTCATTCGCGATGCGCTCGTTAGATCTCCATCAGTTGGTCGAGCGCATCGGGCTGGGCAAACACGATGTCCACAGGATCTTTCACAGGAAGGGAATTCCCCAGATTGTTACGGAGTGGTGCAATGTCGGGAATCCCAATCCCACCGCTCCCATTAAAATCCGTCAGCAAACGATAGGCTGGATCCCCCAGTGCGCTACCGAGCGAGTCCCGCAAGAAACCGAGATCGACAATCGAGACACCGCCGCTCTGGTTCGCATCCCCCGGTGCAACATTCAGCCGGAAATGAAACGCCCCACCGGGAACACCGTCGCCGCTTGGAAAACTCGACCTGCCATTCTGCCATTCACCGTCGAGCGGATTTCCCTCTCGGTCCGTGACGCTGTCGTGTACGACGAGCAACAGCTTGTCAATGGGCAGGAACGAACTCAGCGCAATCTCCGCCTGACGATTGGCGTAGGTGACGGATTCAATCTGCGGGGAGTAATCCGATACATTCCCACCGACGAGCGAAATGTCAGACGCATCGAAGCCGGCAAGTTCCTCATCAAAGGACAGGTAAATTCGATCGAGATTGCCCCACGGCAGCGTCGCCAGTTGAGCGGTCCCGGTACCCAGAGGATATCCCAACATCTGAGCAGGATCGATGGCTGCACGGAAGGACTCCGTCCACTGACTGGAACCTAGACGAACGGAAGTAACGCGCGGCGCAGTCACCTGCTGGAGCAAGTATTCGCCGGATCCACTGCTGCTGACAATTTCGATCGTCCACCGCCCCGTTTCGGCAGCAGCCACCTGCAATTGCACAGTCTTGCCATCCAGCGAATCGGCGTCGGCAGTTGCTCGTACGACTCCATTCGAATCAAGCACGCGCAGGGCCAAGTCAAGCGAATTGATCGGCGTGTCGTGCGGATGATCGAAGAGCGTACGAGCCGTGATTGAGAGCATCTGTCCCGCAGTGACGTCGACCGCGAAGCGATCCAGATCTCCGGCTTCGGTGAGGTAACCAACTAGCTTATCATCCGTGGCAAGAAGTCGCAGCGGATCCTGAGTCCCATCATTCGGCTCCGTTTCGAACGCGATGGCGTCCCCCACGACCAGGCTGTATTGACCAGAAACCAAACTGGAAACACGCACCTTAAACAGGCCGCTCGGCGAATCCGGAATCACAAACCCCAGAATCGCAAGATCCGCGTTATCCAAGGGAGCTCCCAGAGGATCGGACACGGCCGTCGCTAACACATTCCCTTCCGCATCCAACAGATCGAGTTGTGCCGTCGAAAAGTCCGAACCTGCCAGTCCAGACAACAGAATGTCGATCCGCTGCCCTGCTCGTCCCTGCAGGTCCATTGTGTACTGATCGACATCCGGAACGAGGAACAGCTCAACAACATCCCCATCGTAGACCGGATGATCGGGCGGCACGGGAGTCAATTTGTCCAGTGCCCCGTAGCTAAACGGAAACGCCGAATCCGGCCCAAGCTGAACACCGATTGTTGCCGAACCACCATTATCAAGTCGCGCGTCGCCAAACTGGATATCGGAATAGACGAACCGCGCGAGCACGTTTCCCGTTTCGAACAACTGCACTTGAAAGGTGGCATCGCCTGCCGCAAGAAAGTGCGGCCGATTCTGCCACTGCACAATCAACGTATTGATCCCATTGACCTGTTGCTCAGCGTAATAGACGTCGCCTCCATTCGCGCCGAGATCATCCCAGTACGGAAAGATCGCGGTGTCGATATTTGGCGCCGGTAGACGCAGATTCTGAAAAGACAGATTCTGTCCGCTCCCGGAAATCAATCCACCGTTATTCGCCACGGTCAGCTTCCCCGCGGGCATCACGCGGTTCCCGACGGCGGAAACGATTGTGGCCTCGTCATCATCGCCAAGGTTGAGACCGGTGCCAAACGCAGAAATATCAATGAACTGATCGGGGTTGTTGATCTGCGAATATCCCAGTTCCAGCTCGGTGTGACCGATCACGGCAAACCGCCCCGAACCAAGAGCAACGAAAGACTCGTCGATTGCCAACTCATTCTGTTCATCCGTGTCGCCCAGCGAGCTTTCCGAGGTGGCATTTCGCGTGAGATCCACATCGAAGTGAGTCGGCCCATCCGCGGTAATCCGAAGTTCGTAAAATCCGTCGACGGGAATTCGCGTTGGAGGAAGTTCGATGACCGCTCCGGGACTGCCACTGAAACCACTCCCATACAACGTGTCATCACCCCATAGCTGAGCGGTCAAAGTCGCGTCCTGCATCACCTCAACGCGAGCAGAAAGAAGTTCCCCGGCCTGCAGATGAAAACGAAGCACATCCTGGTCCGTTGCACCATGAATGAACCCCCGATTGTCCAGGCTCCGACGGATCAGACTGGCCCAGGGCTTCTCGCGAACGAACGGATTCGGTGCCTGAATCTCCGCATCGACCACAAACTCAAGTCGGTAATCGCCACCCGCCGTTCCATCGCCCGTCGGTGTGTTGTCGATCGACGCGCCGAGCGGTTCGCCATCCAGCGCATTGCCCGCTCGGTCTTCAAAAGCACCCGGTCCAGCGAGCAATTGAAGGGAATAATTGCCCTCCTCAATCCGGTCGTAGCGCGCTGTAAATCGATCTTCCTCAGGATCGTATTCGACGAAATCCGCTGGCAATCGGCTGTCATTGGCCCGATTCACCAGCAGGACGTCGTCCGCACCAGGCGAGAGGGGTCCACGTCGTGCGCTCGCAAGCAGGAACAGGTCTTCGGACAGGTCCGCAGTGAACTCCAATGACCCCGGCAGGAATTGTTTTGTAGCCGGCATGGATTCACCGTTCCAGTATGTTTGCAGGATTCTCGGACCAACTTGATCCAGTTCAAAGCTGGAAAGGAAGTCGGCGGTCAACGAAGCGCCCTGAAGATCGCGCACGCCGCCGGCCCACAGTCGGACCGAATACCGACCATCCACCGTCTCGGCAGGAGTCGCCAGTTCGTACTCCACAACTCGACCGTCGACGCGCACACCGAACGCAGGTTCATCGTTGACCGTCAGAGAATCAGCCTGAACCGAGTCCACGGCGATTGGCTCAGAGAATGTCACGCGCACAACGTCGGGAAAGTCCCGCAGCCACTGTCCCGGATCGGGGCTGATGCCAATCACTTCGGGGGCCCGCTCAATGGCACTGACCCCATCGACAACCAGCTGATAGGTGCCTCGCCCGGAGGTCGCTGCAACCTCGACGCGATAGTAACCCGATTCTGTCGACTGATGAATCACACGAGCGTTCTTCCCATCCGCCGAATCACGATCGCTGGTAATCCAGGATCCATCGGGTGCAAAAACAGACACTTCGGGATCCAGAGAATTCACGATTTCGCCGAGACCACCCGACGGCGTATACGTTTGAATGGTCAAGAGCTCGCCTTCCGCGACGTGGAACCGATAGACGTCACGATCAGGCAGGGGATCGATCTGAAACGAGCCGATCTGCGTTGACCACACGTTGTTGTAGTCGGCAAACTCGTGAAAGATCCAGAAAGTCCGATCGTCGGTTGGATCAATCGCCAAGCCGCTGTAGTCTCCCCAGCGATTCCTGCCCGAATTGTCCAGCCGCACATAATTCTGCCGCCCGTCGATCAGTTGCGTCACGGGCAGCAGCGTTTGCCCTGGCGGATCATCCACCTTTCGGCCGGTGAAACCTGCTCCATAAAACGACTGCGGCCCTCCCAGGGAAAAACCAATTCCCAGATTGCCCGCACCGTCGACGGCGACCGCCGGCATCCAGGCGTACAATCCAGGGCCAGGATCCACGTTGCCACTTTGTTGCAGCGTCGGATTTGCTGAAGGAAAGTCGTTGGTTGCGATTTCATACCAGCGCACCACGGTTTCCTGATCTGGAATGGTCGGATCTGTAATTGCATGCGCGAACCACGCCGAGCCATGTCGCCAGACTCCGGTCATGATGCGGCTGCTGATCGCATCGGCCGGCTCGCCGCCGAATCGCTGCGGAACATCCACCGGCTCGAGGTAGGCGGGAACCTGCAGATCCATCGTTTGCCGCAGCGGACTTCCCATCACGTCGGTGATTGCGTGCAGTCGCACATGGAGTCCGTCTAACTCTTCCACGAAATACTGCGTACCACCGGAATCGTACTGTTGCAAAGGAAAGACGCTGAAACCCGCAAAATGTTCGTCATACAGAATGTTGGGTACACGACCCTCAAGTAACGACGCTTTCTCAATTGCGGTGATCCCGGCATAAGCACCGGATCCCGATTCAATCGGAAAGTAGTTGCCTGAAATGTAGATCGCTTCTTCACTAACACCTAATTTCTCATAGTCGGGGAAATGAGCGCCGGTCCCCAACCCCAAAGCTTCCGGATGATGTGTGAAGTCCATCCGGTATTTATGCCAATCGGTCCCCGTGGTGGGCGTCGAACTCTCCGAAACGGCGAGGTACACGTACGCGCGGTCATCGGCTGCAAGCTCAATCGCCACAACAAAGAACCGTTGGCTGTCGTGATCGAAGAGCACCCACGGATCAAACACGGTTGTCGTCGACCCGACCGTGCCAAAGAACCCGTTGACACTGCTGATACTCTGCCGGAAAATCTGGCCGCCGGTCGCCTTGTCATAAATCGCAAGTTCCGAATTGACCAGGACGACGATCTGTTCGGGCCCAACACCCAGTGTGGGATCCGGCGGAATCAGTCCCGTGAAACGGGGTCCGGAGAACGCATCGATGAGCGTCAATCCGGTAATGACATCGGCATTCAAAGAGCCGACGACGGAAGACGGATCCCCCAGATCCTGTGGCAGGTCGAAGGAGTCATTGCGCTCCCGTTCGTAGTCTGCATCTCGTGTGATCAGCAGCGAGTATTCCGTCGCGGGACGAGCGATTCGCACGAACAGCGAATCGGGCGCCCCATCTTCGTCTCGATTTCGATAACGCTGGATCATCCGATCTACGTTCGCAGCTTGATCGGACCGAGCAAGCAGCACTCCATCGGCGTCATAGAGTTCCAGCAACGGCTCGTGGTCGTCCTCCGCTCCGGTATAGGCAATCGTGACAACCTGCCCGTCGGCGACTTCGAATTCATACCAATCTTCAAACACCAGAGGGGGTGTTACGGTGATTTCGATTTGGTCGTAGCCCCGCCCATCATTCGTCAGCGGGAAGTCATCGTATTGCTGGAACTTGATAAGAAAATCACGGTCCAGCGATATCCCCGCAGCGCGGGCTGCCGCGCCCAAATCGATCGAGAACCAGGTCCATTGAAACGGGGTAAGCCTGGGCGCGTTCAGCACCGTGTGCCACGTTACTCCATCGTCACTGATTGAGACACCATCTCCCGCGACACTCCCCGTAAACACGTCGGGCAGCGGGTTTTCCTCGTCGTTGTAGTCCGCGTGATAGAAGCTCAGCGTGGCCTCCGAAAACCCCGCCAGGTCGACCGTCCAGATCGCTTCATTGCCCACCGGCAACCCGATATCCTCCCGATCCATGATCAGTGCGTAGTCACCACTGGCCGCCGTCACCTCATTGGTAACACGAATCCGCCCACCGGCTCGGGTCGAAGCGATCGACCATTCGGAATTCAGTAGTCCGGCTTCAAAATCCTCCTGCAGATCATCTCGGCGGCCACCGATCACGGCGACGCGGTCGGCACCTCCTATCTCCCAGTCCAAGAACATCCCATCCAGATTCTGCGCAGTGGAAAGACTGCTGTTCGACGGGCCTCCGATCGCTTCCCGTTCGAAGACGCCGTTCAGATAGACCGTCATTCGATACAGGCCGACACTGCTCCCCAGACTGGTCACATCGATCTGATAGATACCGGCTTCCACCGCGGGCACTGCCTGAAGCAAAGCGTGCTCGCCCGGCGTCGTCGACGCAGTTCGCCTCGTCACGGATTGATCCGGCGTTCGAAGCAACACCTGTGGCTGAAGCATCGAGTCGGGTTGCACAAGAATCGAGATGGATTGACCACCGTCAAGCTCGAACTGGAATGTGTCGACCTCTCCCGCCAACTCCAACTGATCGTCGTGGATCGACCGCGCGACCAGCGCCCCTTCCGGCGCCGTCGATTGAAATGAGAGCAAATGGGCAACATGGGAACCTGGCGATTCGTCGGTCGAAACCGGCTGCTGTTGCTGAAGCGGACCATCGGGAACAAAAGCCGAATGCGTGCGGCAGTAGTTTCCCAAACAACTGGCACCTGAGCTAAGCGCCAGACGCAACTCGAGCGGTTCGCCACACAGCTGTCGTCTGCGATCACGCCGATCGTGCGATCGATGACTTCCGCGAAGAGGTGAAACCCATGCCGTCCAGACTTGCGTCACTCGAAGCTTGAAATCGGCGGACAGAAAAGGCCGCAAGAAGAACCGATCCATCCATTTCGTGGATCCATCCACGCACCGACCATCCTGCCGTTGATGTGACCGCATGTCCCTTTTCCGCCAGCATCCATGAGCAATCGGAAACGATGTTACGCGATAACGACGCGAGAGTAAAGGAAGCGATCCCCGCACCCGGGCGGCAGCGGGTATCCGAGTGTCACGGAAGTGTACAACTTCACAACCTGCGATTCGGGTTAGGTTTCGGGCATTTCAAACATCGGATTTCGCGAGTGCCGCTGGGCTACGAGGGACTCAAACCGCACCCAGCCAGTGCGAAACAGCCGGCCAGATTTTTGCGGTGACCGTGTATCCGGCCATGGCCAGCAACAACAGCAGGCCAAGCGACGCGAACACATTGACGGCCAAGCGGTTGCGGTATTCGCCCATCACGTCGGCGCGATTCGTCAGCCACAACAGCGCGGCCGCCATCAGCGGCGAGACGATCACGGTGACCGCCTGGGCGGTCACGATCGCGGGCAGGGGATTCAGATTCCGTTTGATGACCAGCAAAGCGACCGTCATACCGATCAACAGAATGGCGGCACTAAAGATCCGCGTCCAGATGTCCTCCGGCCGACTTCCCAAACCCAAACCATCTGCCAGGACGAATCCACCCACCATCGAGTTCACGAGAAACGAGGAGTAGGCTGCGCAGAACAACCCGATACAGAACAGGCCGGTCCCCGCCTCCCCAAACAAGGGCTTCAGACTGGTGGCGATCTGTTGTACGTTTTGCAACTGCTGGCCCCGCAAGACGGTCGCCGCCGTCGTGATGAGCATCAGGGTAATGCAGGCCATCACCAGGCCACCGATGCGCACATCAATCAGCCCGGCCGGCAAATCTTGCACGCGCCATCCTTTCTGCTGCACGAGATAGGCTTGATAGTAGGCAGCCGAAATCACGAAGGTCGTTCCGATCATCCCCAGCAGAGACAAATCGACGTGAGACCAACTCGGAAGAAAGCCGCTAAGTACGCTCTGCGGCTCCGGGCGTGCGAGGAACAGGTTCGCCGCAAAGGCCAGCAGCATCAGGCCAACGAACACGGCCATCAACCGTTCCAAAGCTCGATAGAGGTTCCGAAATCCGAAGAGGAAGAGTAACGAAAGCACGTTGAAGAGCACAATCGTGTATTCGAAGGGAAAATAGACACGGAAAGCAGCGTGCACCCCCAAGTTATTGCCGAACTGAAAACTGGCGGTCGTGAACGCAACGGCCAGTCCAACCAAGGCAGCGGCCGGACGTCCAACGTGCCGCGTGATCAGGTCCGCCGGGGAGGCTTGCGATACGACTCCCAGCCGCGATGCCAGCCGCATGAAGACGATCATGAAGAAAACGGCGACGACGACCACCCACAGCATCGAGTAACCATAGTCGGCGCCGACCTGTGAGCTCGTCAGAATACTCCCTGGCCCGATTACGACGCAGGCCGTGATCAGACTCGGTCCGATGCGCTGCCACCAGTGAGCGTTTGATCGTTCGCTTCTTGGGGTTGGCGTGTCGTCCATCGGAAATCATCGCCGATTGAGCGCCGGCTGCCGTTCTCTCGAATTCAATCGCTATCATTGTACGGAACTCCGCCTCATCGACCAACCTGCGATGAGGTAGTTCCTGCAGTTGGAATGCCGACTCGTGACAAGTCGGCCCACGGGGACCTGGTGGGATCGCGAGATTCTGCGATTGAGATGTCGAAACGCAGCTCGGATCGAGAGTTGGGAACCTGCACCCACACGAACCTCGACGGAGAAAGCATTCTGGTCACGCACGTACGGGCGGAGTACGATAAGCACCGGAACGAAATCCTGTGATCGATACCGACGAGGGAAAGGAACGGTGACATGACGCCCCGAGAACGAATCCAGGCAGCGTTCCGGCATGAGGAATCCGACCGTGTCCCCATTGACTTTGGCGGACATCGTTCGTCGGGCATCGCCGCAATTGCTTACGCCAAACTGAAGAAGAAGCTCGGAATCGAGACGGGCGACATCTATGTCTATGACATGATTCAGCAATTGGCGATTGTGGAACCAGAAGTCATGGACGCAGTCGGTGCCGACGTCATTGAACTTGGCCGCGCGTTTCTTCACCAGTCATCCGACTGGCAGGATTGGGTGTTGCCGGACGGCACGCCGTGCAAGATTCCGGCCTTTCTTCATGTCGAACGGCGCGGCGCTGATTGGCATCTGTTGTCCGATAGCGGACAGGACTTGGCCGTCCAAAAGGAGGGCTGCCTGTATTTCGAACAGACTTTTTGGCCCTGGCTGAATGCCCAACCGAACGAGCAGGATTTTTCGGACTTACCCGACGCGTTTGCCAACAGCATGTGGACCGCCGTGGCGGCGCCCGGTGGCCACATCCCGTTGACGGAGGCCGGGCTTCAGGAACTGCAATCCGCCGCCGCGAATTTGCGGGAGAGTACAGACCGCGCGATCATGGGTCTGTTTGGCGGCAACCTATTTGAGGTTCCGCAGTTCTTTTATCGCATGGACAATTATCTGACGCACATGGCGTGGCATCCCGAGGCGTGCGAGCGTCTGTCCCAGGCCCTGTGTGACTTCTACCTGCCGCGGCTGGAAAAATGGCTCGGTGCCGTCGGTCCGTATCTCGACGTCATCCTGTTTGGCGACGATTTGGGAGGCCAAGGTGGACCGCTGATGTCACCGGCCATGTATCGGCGATACTACAAGCCGGTGCACACGCAAATGTGGAAACGGGTGAAGGAACTTGCGCCGCACGTGCATGTCCATCTTCATTGCTGTGGTGGAGTCGAACCGCTACTGAACGACCTGATTGAGGCGGGCCTGGAATCACTCAATCCCGTGCAGATTACCTGCCAGGGAATGGACCCGCGTCAGTTGAAATCCAAGTATGGAGATCGGTTTGTTTTCTGGGGGGGAGGCTGCGACACACGCCAGGTTCTGCCACATGGTTCCCCGGATGACGTTCGGCGGAACGTGCGCGAGTTGGTCGACGTCTGGCGGCCAGGAGGTGGCTACGTTTTCCAGCAGGTCCACAACGTTTTGGCCGACGTGCCGCCAGAGAATCTCCTGGCCATGTTCGAAACGGCGAGACAGTAGAACGGATCTACTCCTGCACCCAGACAGAAACCGATCCACTGCGGCAACGGAATTCTCCCCAGCCGTCATCGTTGGTCACCACCGCCTCCGGAATATGTCCGGTGATATCAACGAATCGCGTATGGACGCGCGCCACGTCCATCCATTTCGTGCCCTCCGGCCCATCGCTCATCAGCACGGCCATGGCCTTTGGATGATCGGCGTCGCCATGTCGCGTCCAGCCGATTCGATTCCAGTGATCGAAGTAGTCTAGCTGCGGACCGTAAGCGTAATGCCTGCGCACGTATAGGAACTTGTCGATCAGAAAACGATGCGACGGCATGACGATCCGATAGGAATTGCCATCTCGCCCGAGTCCTTCGTATTCAGCGCCGTAGTAGTCGGCGTAGAACACGCACGGATATCCTTCGCGTCGAAGCAGAATCAATGCGTACGCCAGAGGCTTGAACCAGGGTTCCACGACCGATTCGAGCGACTGCAGCGGTTGCGAATCATGGTTCTCGACGAAGGTCACGACGTCGCGATCACGCTGGCGCATGAGCGTTCCATCGAGCATGCGGCGCATATCATAGTGGCTGCCGGCGCGACTTGCATTGTGGAACTGGTAGTGCAGAGGCACGCCAAAGACCGTAATTCGCCCGCCCAGTTGATCGAGATACCAATGCAATGAACTCAGATCGGGAGACCAATACTCAGCCACGATGAAGAGATCCTTGCCGGCATGGCGTTCCATGTGATCCAGCCAATGCGGAAAGAACCAGGCAGAAATGTGCTTCACGGCGTCGAGCCGAAAGCCATCCACCCCCGTGGTGTCGAGATACCATTTGCCCCAGGCGGTAACTTCGTCTCGCACTTCTTCGCTCTGGAAATCAAGATCGACACCCATCAAATAGGAATAGTTACCCTTGTCGAGGGCGACATAATCGTCGAACTGTTTCCCCTCGAGCAAGTAAATGGTGTTTCGCTCCTGCGGATTCAGCGCGTCGTAATCGACGGCATCGAAGTGTCGAGCACGCCATTCGAACGAGGAGTATTTCCCGCGTCGACCGGGGAAATGAAAGTGCGTGTACGCCTGAATCTCGCGCGGATCGCCTTTCGCATGCAGTCGATCATCTTGAGGAAACGGCGTTGCTCGAACCGTTTCGGCCGAGTCGCCTCCCATCCGCTGGTTGAGGACGATATCGGCATAAACTTGCAAGCCTTCGGCCTTCAAAGCTTGGATTGCCGCCAAGTACTGCTCGCGTGTTCCGTATTTGGTTCGAACCGAGCCTTTCTGATCGAATTCTCCCAGGTCGTAAAGGTCGTAGGCGCCATAGCCAATGTCCTTTGCGCCGGCCGCACCCTTGAAGGCAGGTGGCAACCAAACCGACGTAAAACCTGCCCGCGACAACTCACCTGCCCGCGAGTTGACTTCATCCCACAGCGTTCCGTCCGCTGGTGTGTACCAGTGAAAGAACTGCATCATCACGCCATTGATGCCCTTCATCCATATCTCTCCGGAGTTTACAGCCCAGGTGCTTTCCTTCTCAACCCACTCAAACCATCTCAGTGGCGATAGGGAAATCGATCGAACTCTTCCCCACCACCGGTCACACGCGGATCACCGGTTGCTTCTAATTCTTCAATGAGTTGTCGCGCCAACCTCGCCTTCGCTTCCGCGTACTGCGGATCCTCGGCCACGTTCGTCAACTGATGTGGGTCGCGTTGCAGATCGTAGAGCTCTTCGCCGGGCCGCCGGGCGAAAGCCAGCGCAAAAAACATCTGGAACGCGGGGTCGCTGCTACGTTCCATCAACAGCTTCTTGGTCGGACTGCCGTCGCAATCCCCATACGTGCTTCCATTAAACGCCTGCTCCGAATCTGGGCAACCGGCCGGCCAACGATCCGGACAGAAGTTGCGAATATAAAGAAACTTGTCCGTACGAATCGCCCGCATTGGATATCCACCCGGGTTCGGTTTCGCCTGACACGGAGTGTGCCGTTCGCGACCCGTCAACACGTGATCGCGCTGCGCGTCCACGCGACCCTCTTCACGCGATTTCAGCACGGATACCAGCGATCGCCCCGTCATCTCGGAAGGAATCGTCACTCCTGCGGCGTCCAGAAAAGTCGGCGCCAGGTCGGACAGGGATACAAAATCCGTTACGGTTCGCCCCCCCATCGCTTCCGCTCCCCAACGGATCGCCAGAGGAGCATGCGTGCCCGAATCGTAAAGTTGGCACTTGTGTCGTGGAAACGGCATTCCATTATCACCGGTCATCACGATGATTGTGCGGTCCAGTTCGCCCAGTTGCTCCAACTGAGCCAAGGCGGCGGCCACGTCCGTATCGAATCGCTGAACTTCGAAGTAGTAATCTGCGACATCTTGTCGCACGATCTCATGATCCGGCAAATCGGCCGGCAGTTGGATGCGCTGAATATCGATTCCACTGCGGACTCCACTCTGCCACTCATAAGGCCGGTGCGGATCGGAAGCACCGAGCCAGAAACAAAACGGCTTGCCTGCGGGGCGAGCCTGCAGAAAACTGGAGAAGTTCGGATAGCTGCGACCCGCGGGATCCCGTTGGCGACCCAGCGCTTTCCAGTTGCCCGGTCCCCACGCTTTCCGCCAATGGCCCACATGATAGCCCGCTTCTTCCAGCAGCAACGGAAACACCGGATATTGGGGATCCAGCGTACTCCAGAGGTTCACCCCTTCGCCCAATCGCCAATGCCATTGGCCGGTCAAGATCGCATTGCGACAAGGGGTGCAGGATGGAGACGTCACGAATGCATTGGCAAATAAGACCCCTTCCTTTGCCAGTCGGTCAAAGGCCGGCGTCTGGACGACCGAATCGCCGTAGGCTCCAGCGTGGGGCCACCCCCAGTCGTCGGCAATGCAAAACAGCACGTTCGGCCGAGCCGCTTCCGCATTCCAGACCACTCCCGCCATCCCTGTCAACAAAATCAATACCGCCAGAAATGGCCGTCCCGTCTTCACCGTGGTCTCCTCCTGGTTCTGATTCCCGGGGTTATCCTGAACGCTCAAGAAACGGGCCGGCCGCCCCCTGGGCCGGACCTTCCACACCGTCCTAATTGTCCGCCCCAGGCCCCCCCATTTTCGCCAAGCCACTAGGAATCATCATACCTCGAAAGGTGCCTCACAAGACACAAATCGCGGTGCTTGGCTTTGAACGAACGCGATCGCCGACCAACGACTCGAGATGTCGCGGTCATTCCGGACGGCGAATACGCCAGTCCCGAGGTGCAGTTTAGGGGGGG
>CAZFWV010000031.1:27843-37322 GCA_964522605.1 uncultured Pirellulaceae bacterium | reverse complement strand
ATCCAGAAGCCGACCTCGCCTGACGGCTGCGGGTTAAACGAATCGCCACAAATCCCGTTCGGAGACTCCCGAAAAACCAACACTGCGGGACTGCACGACCTCCCCGTGCAGTTGTTCCGGTGCCGCGCATTCCAAAGCATGGAGCGGGTTTCTCCGTCCGTGGTTTCCTGTCC
This sequence comes from uncultured Pirellulaceae bacterium, assembly GCA_964522605.1. Taxonomy (GTDB): domain Bacteria; phylum Planctomycetota; class Planctomycetia; order Pirellulales; family Pirellulaceae; genus CAVZLD01. The sequence continues at coordinate 37,149 of CAZFWV010000031.1, read as the reverse complement.
CCGAATCAATCCTGTCGGATGATTTCCACTCCGCATAGTACCGGCTGGCCAGCGTGGGGTTCGAATTCGATTTGCAGCGCATCGCCGATCGGCACGTCGCTGAATCCCTTCACGAGAATCGTCTGCGGTTGTCCGGCTTCGGCGACGACATCCAATCGACTGGCAACCAACTTTCCCTGAAGACGCACGTCGAATACACGACTGCCGGGAGGCTGGTCGTCGGGTTCGGCAAAATAAAGTCGTACCGTGTGGAGTGTGGGGGGCTCTTCGGAATCGGACTCGGCCGGACGATCCGCGTCGATTCGCAATCGAGGGGACACCTTGTCGCGGAAGGATGCGGCAACTCGCTTGCCTTTGCCACTGATAATGAAAGCCAAGGGATTCCCCGCTTCCCAATCCGGACGGTCGATGATCGACTGCACCAAGTCAGCCAGGTCCGGCGTTTGCTGCGCCGCTTCGGCCGCACCGACCTGGGTCCAAGGTTCGGGCTTCCAAAGAACCTGAGCGGTTGTTCGTGGACGCGACGAGATGTCCCGAGTTTTCTCGGAGAATCGGGCTGCCTGGGATGAATCTTCGGCTGCGATTTGAAGGACGGTTTCGTCCGATGAAGTTTCATCGCAGGTGAACTGGATCGCCGCGCTGCGAATGTTCGCTCCCTTCGGCAGATCGATCCCCTCGAAACGGACACCAATCAACTGCGATTCCTTGTCGGTGACGAGCTCCAAATCGCTGCTGGTCAGGTTGACGGAACCGTCCGGCTGTTCCTCTGCATCGTCGTCGGCATGGCTGACAACGTAGTCACCGGGACCGCCCTGCCGCAGACCGACCTCGAGGGGAATCGTGACTCGACGCACGTTTTCGACGCCGGAAGCGGCGACCCAAGGGAGCCCGGTGCCACGGAACAGCAACGAATTTTGACGCCAGTAGTTCGGTTCCTCTCCTGCTACATTCACGGCGAGATCCACGGATTGACCACCGACCAAGGGGTACTCGACCCACAGCGTGCCATCCTCGGCCATCCGATCACCTGGAGCTCCAAAATTTACGCCCACTCGTTGGACGCGCGACCCACTGGTTGCCAGACTGGCCACGTGATTGATGGTCCACATGTCCAGCCTGGGCATGTGGACCAAGGCCAAGGAAGTCTGGTTCTGGTAACCGCAACTGCAGGTCCGGGTGTAATCCGGAGCGTTCAGAACGCCATTTGCGACGATCAGATTTGAGGTACATCCTGATTTGAATCCGCCCAGATTCGCCGTTCCACTCATCGAATCGAGGTCGTAGAACCCTGCCGCTCCCGATCGGAACGTCAGGAGTTTTTCGCTGGCTATAATCGTGTTGCAGCCGTACGCGCGACAGACCTGCCAGGGCTGTGGTTCACCCGTGATCGGGTTGTCAACCAGTTTCTGGCTTCCATCGAGCAAACTGAAGGCACCCGCGGAAAGCTTGTAGGCATTTGCATTGGTGAGGATCGTGTCGTGGTGCAGGATGCAGGGGCCCGAGTAAGCTCGTTGGTCATCCCGCCATTTGACTTCCCCGGTGTCGCCGACGTAGACCGCCATCCCTGCGCCAACTTCCGTCGTCAGTCGATCCGATGCCTGGGCTCCCGCTTGCAGCAGCAGTTGATACTCCTCGGAATAGCCCAGCCAGGTACCGAAAACGCCCTGGGAAACCTCCCACACCGGCTGCCCCGTCTGCGCATCGACGGCCACAATCCGGTAGCCGTCTGGAGCGACTTTCCCGCGACGCTTCAGCTTTTCTTCGACCGGTTGCGGCAGCTTGTCCAGACAAAACACCTTACCGTCGCCGGCGACAATGCCGTTATGCAGGAAGCTGAATTGCGCGGGTAATCGCCAGAGGACTTTGCCCGTGTGTCGATCGAAGGCAATCAGACCGGCGCTCGCGGAGACGTCGTAACTTTTCGAACCATATCCGGCCGCGTTGCCACTCAGTTTTGAATCGGTTTCGTTGAATGAAATCTCGTACTTCTTTCGATACTCGGCAAAGCCATCCCCTCCGAGCAAGATGTCTTTGTAGATGCCGATGAAACCCCATTTGCGATCATTCGCCTGGGCGTCCCCCGGCAATGAAATCACGCGGATTAACTCGCCTGTCGCTGCATCGAGAACCTGGCAATCCGATCCGACGACGATGTAAATTTCGTCTTCGGTGGCGACATAGTTCGTGCCTCTACCGTTGGCCCCCGGTATGTGAACCTGATTGTAGGCCGTATCGAGAGGCGTATCCGCGTACGTGGCATCATAGTAGATATCGAACGTGCCGAGATCTTCGAATTGATGTTTCCAGAGCACTCGCCCGGTGTACACATCACGGCAACTGAGTGAATTCATCCCTTCGATGAACAGTCGCCCCCCAATAACCTGCTCCGGTGGGCCGTGGCCATGGCGGGGTAGGACGTCGAGATTCGAGCTTCCACCAAACCAAAGCAGCCCCAGAGGCGCCATCACCAAGCGGTCGTCAGATTTCACCGTATTGGCGATATCGCCGTATTGGTGCGTCCAGTCGCCCGACCCTTCAAGCGCTCCCACGCGCCGCAGCAGAATGTGAGCGGATCCTTCCTCGATACTGGCACGCGATAAATCGGCCTGCCTTGCCGCCGCAGCAAACGCCGTTGCTTGATCCGAAGTCAGTAGCGGGATCAGCGATCCGCCATAAGGACGAACGGACTGAAAAACCCCATCGAAACCACTCGGATCCTTCGTCAGACTGGCTGCCAGTGGGGACCCAATGAGTACGACGTTGGCCAGATACGGCGGAGCGCCGAACGCGGACGGTGTCGACTGGTGAACACTGACGCGTGTCCCTAACAGACCGGCGCGATCGAACGTCTGCCGTAACCGTTCGACCCGCCCGCCATCCGGATCGACCACAATCAGATGCAGCTCGGACCGGAGTGCAACTGCCTGGAGTAGTTCTTCATCTTCGACCTCGTAACACAGCGCATACCCGTCGCGAGTACCGGCATCGTCGAGCAGGGCATCCGCCCGGGCGAGAGCCTGGGACGCAACCGCCGGTCGTTCTTTGGATTGCTTCCACTGTCGGGGTGTTCCAGATTCAGCGCCGAATGCCAGGATCGTTCCGTCCTCGGTGACTGCGAAGAGTCGGTCGGCGGCTGCCAGCAAACGCAGGACGGTTCCTTCCACGGGCAGCGTCCATGCGATTGCAGCGCGACCTCCCGAAGCGGTTGGCAGGTCGATTGCCGTGATCTGCGTCTCGCCCGCGGCATAGAGTCGGCGACCGGCCTGGACCAAGTCCCCGCGACCGTCCGCTGCGATCTCCCAGACCGGCTTCTTGTCCGCATCGTAGGCGCGGATGATCGGTTGCGATTTCCGTTCCCCCTCCTCTGCAATCTCCGCCGCATACAACCACTCTGTGCCGAGCACCGGCTCATTCGTCGTGAATTCGGTCTTGGCACCGGTCGCGAGTTCAAAGGCACGCACGCCCCGTTCCCGCGTGTGGACAAAGAACTCACTACCCTTGGCCATGACCAGCGAACCGCCGTTTCCCTTGCCGCCCGCATTGAGTTCGAAGTGCATCAATTCGCCCGTCTTGCGGTCAAACACCGCGGGCACACTCCGTCCCCCGGGGACAATCAGGTAATCACCACATACGACCAAGGCGCCCTGCGGCGCGACTCCCGCAAACGAAGGCGCGCTGTGGGGTTGCTCGATGTAGTCCGCCGATGTCTTGTCGTTCAGCCAGATGACGCTGCCGGTGCGGGCATCCAACGCATAGATGTAAGTTCCCATGAAGGGCCAAATGCTCGCCGCAAAATAAACCTGGTCGTCAGCGATCACCGGCCCCCCACGTGCCGGCCAAGCCGAGATCAGTCGCTCATTGCCCAAAACATGGGTCGACGACGGACCGCCACGAAACCGCCATCGCAGACGGCCGGTTGCCGCATCGACGCAGTAAAGATGGCCGTCGTCACTGGTGAACATCACGCAGTCGCGGTACCCGACGGGCGGAAGCCGCACGGGACCCTCGGTATAGAAGGTCCACAGAACGCTGCCGTCGCGGACATCGAGTGCCTGGACTTGGTCCTGATCGTTGAACCCGACAAACATGCGACCGTCCATCACGACCGGCTCGAAGACCCGATCGTAGGGCATCATGTCGTTGTTTAATGGGTCGTCCCAAACCTGGGTACGCGGCGAGTAAGTTCTTGTCCACTGCAGCGTGAGCTGGGCGGGGAGCTCGTCGCCGGAGGCGGCTGTTCGTCCCGCGTCGTACCGCCACATCGGCCAATCGCCGGCGTCGACCGCCATCCCCAAGAATCCGAGCCAACACGAAATGACGATGCCCACGAAAATGCGTTGAAAAAACATAAAGCGAGTTCTGTTTTCCGTTGTGTGTTCCGAGTCCCCCCCGAACTCACTCAGTCAGGGTGCTGGATCCCGGTCGATAACCTGCGGGTATTGTAAACAGCTGGCGGGGATTGTGGGAATAACTTCGGAGATCCGAGCCGCCGCCGAATTCGATTCAACGGGAGATACCCGCTGCAGAAGATCAGGGATTTGGACCGCGGCATGACCCCGCGAACAGCCGTTATTCCGTGCGAGAGGGGAGGTTCTTCGAGGCTTCGGAAACCTCCCACGTGAAGGGGGTCGCTTTCCCCTGCCGCAACTGGCGGTGGATTCTCCGCCGAACCAGTCCCACGATGGGCAGCCGCAACAGCGTACAGACTTTTGCGGTCAGGCCTTTCGTCTTGGCAACCTCCATGAACTTCGTGAGGATCAAGTCCCGTCGGCTCCGCTCCAGTCCGGCTTGTTGGACCAATTGGGGACACTTTTGCCGCAGCGTTTGCAGGCTCAGTAAGTGCCGGCGTTCGATCCGCGCGAATTCGACGAACGTGTAGGGCATGTGGTAAACGACCGCTTCGGGAACAATCCGCCAATGCCCCTGGCCGGCGACCAGGCTGACCCAAGTGTCCTCGGCGGCACAGATTTCCGGCATCTCTTCCATCCCGAACTGACGCATCCGCTGCAGGAACGGCGTTCGTTTGAGCGCGTAGAGTCGACCGACGATCCAGGACTGATACCGATTCGGCTGCGTGATGGCGGCGACCATTCGATGACGCCAGCCGAGATTTTTGCGAAATGGTGTGGAGTACGCACCGGCGAGGACCAGGTCCGGGTCTTCCGAGAGCGCCGACTCGAGCCGCTCGATGAAACCTTCGGCCGGAATCACATCGGCATCCATGAAAATCGCGATGTCGAAGCGGGCCGAATGAAACAGGCGATTCCAGGCATGAGTTTTCCCGGCCCGCGGTTCGTGAATCAGCCGGACATGTTCGTGCTGGCTTGCGAGTTGAGCGACTTGTTCGGGCGTGTCGTCCGTGGACCCATTATCGCAGACGATCAGCTCATACTCATGCCCGGCGGGAATCTGCCCGATGACCGACCGCAGGGTGCGGGCGATGGTCTTACTCTCATTGCGGGCGGGAATAAGAATCGAAATGCCGGACATGGAGCGAGAATCTGATTGAAAAAGGCGCGATCTCTCTCGCGCGGTGCAATGAAGGTCTTCGTAATAGTGTGGATCCGTTCCTTCGCCTCCGCCACCATCGGACGAAAATTGCCCTGATCGAATCGGGGGCCTCATTCTGGCCAGGTGACGGACAGGAACGATTATGTCGATGGGGGGGATGGCTGACGCGAGGGAGACCTATTCGCGAGGAATCGCCGTTTCAGAAAATCATCGAAGTCCAGTGAGGCGAGGTCCCACAGCAAATCGTCGATCGTTCCCTCGATTCCCGCAGAATTCTCCGACAAAGCTTCTGCCGGCCGCTCCTCCTGCGACCGGCCCGTTGCACCAAACTGCGTCGAAGAGGAATTCAGGCGATTGATGACTAATAGTGCGTCGACGGCCGAGACATAGTCGTCTCCATTGACGTCGATCAGATGTTCCGGGCGTTCGTCGGTGTCGGTCAGATCCCGAGCACCACGGTTGTTCAAATCGTTGATTACCAACAGGGCATCGAGAGGTGTGATCCATCCATCGTTGTCGACATCTTCGGCCTCCGATTCGTTTTGAAACGAAGCGATCATGACGGTCAACGGATCGGCAAGCCAACGGACCGGTGGAATGGGTTCCGGGACTCCCTTCAGTTCCACCGTGTGCTCGGCCTCATCCGCCGGCTCCAACGTGAAGGTGACCGGTCCTCGATGTCGAGCTTTGAAAGGAACGCGGAAGAGCAGTTGTTCTTCGGTGCCAAGCGATGGCGAGTCGGTGCGCCCGCCGGCTTCATCGATCTGTCCGGCCGTGACTTGACCGCTGGTCTGAGTCGAATACGCCGGACCGTGCTCGACCGATCCGGCCGCAGCGACAGACTCCGCGGTGAAGGAAATATCCAGGAACGCGGCGGCGACACCCGTACCGGACGGACGAACATCCTGAACGTAGACCGCAAAGGTGAACGGATCTCCGACGCGTAATTCGGGGAGCGGCACGCCATCTGGCCCAACGACTTCCAAGCGGAACTGAACTCGATCTTCGTTGGCCACGGGAGGTTCGATTTGGACGGTGACTCGCGCCGACGCCTCCTGCCCCTCCGCATCCTCAACATTGTAGGTGAACGTCTCCAGCCCGACGAAGCCCTCCCGCGGCGTGTAGCGCAACGACGTCAGATCCGACTGAACGACGACCTGACCTCCTTGATCCGGCGTGCCGACACTGCGTAGCGTCAAGCGACCATTCCCCCGATCGTTCTGCAGTACATTCAGCACGGCGTTGGTGGCTCCGAACCGGAGCTTATACGCATCATTGGTCGCCACGAGCGGTTTGATGACGACAGGGCGTTCGATCGAAAAGCGATAGTCCTCCACCTCCCCCGACGCCGCCGGCCCGCTCGAGGAAAGTCCGGTCTCGCGTGAAAACCGAAACCGGGCGACCACCGAACCGTCGGCACTTCCCGCCGGTACGTTGATGCTGATCGGATTGACGCCCTCGGACAGAGCAACGTCCTGCAGAATGTGCTCACCTAGATCCGCCCAATCCCCGTCTCGGTTCCAGTCGATCCATGCCTGCAGGTATCCATCTTGAGACGCGGTGATTTCGAGTGTACCGGCCTGCCCCGCACGCAGGCTGCCGACGACGACAACGCCGTCTTCATCGTCGCCTTGGAAATCGTCCCCATTCGCATTCTGCTCCGGTTGACCATCGGCTTCGGCGTCAATGGCGGCACCCAAGTAGAAGCCACTTTCGATGCGATGATAGGCACCCGATAGGGACTGCGTCGTGCGGTACGGAAATGGAGCGTCGCCGAAATCGTAGGCAGGTTCGTCCACCGGTTCCTTCTGACAGCCGACGGATGTGGAAGAAATACACCCATGGAGGTCGACTAGCCACGAACCGGGGACGACAGGGTATCCAAGAAGAGCCGTCGCCACGTTCGCCGCATCTCCATTTCGGATTGGCGCGGGCGACGTGTTGTAGTCGGGACGCATCGCGCCAGGATTGGCCAGCACGGCAGAAAATACATCGTAAACGTCGGCGTCTTCCGGAATCTGTGGACCCCACAAGTAGAAGGGAATCCGATAATTGTCGATCTGCCCCGGATCCTCGTGGCCAGATCGACCACCTCCATGATCGGCTGTGACCAGGATTGCCGTCCTTCCGCTGAGTGCCGGATTCGATTGAACCGCCTGAATCACTTGGCCCAAATAATCATCAACCTGTTCGACGGCCGTGTTCCACTGCGCCGAGCCCCATCCGTATTGATGCCCGACTGAGTCCGGGTCGGTCAAGTGCAGAAGGCTGTAATCAAACCGGTTCTGATCGAGCGCGGACAGGAATTGAGAAACCAGTTGCTGACTGTCGCCCTGCAGCACGTACACATCCAGTTTGTCCCGACCGTTGTCCCCCCCCGATGGATCATTGTCGGAAGCACCGTGCGTGGCATTGTAGGAGACGTCGAACAGCGAGAACTTGCTCTTGCCGGTGAACAAGCCGGTTCGGCCGCCGCGATCGTGAACGACATCGAATACGCTCGCGATGTAATCGACATTCGGATGATTGTTGTGTAACGTCACGCCGGGGGCCGGGTCGGAATTGCTCGTCCAATTGTGCGCGACAGAAAGGGGCTGACCAAAGGATGGCAAGCTGGGACGACCGGTCAGCATCGAGGCATGGTTGGGCAGCGTATTCGTAAGACTGAAATCGGTGCGCGCGTTCGTCGTCGAAGTCCCTTCGCGCGCCAAACGTTGGAAGTTCGGCAGGCGGCCGACCTGTTCCACGAGCGGCTCGAGCCATCGGGACGCTAATCCATCCACGCTGATCTGAATCACGTAGTCCGCCGCGAGAAGCTGGCGAGATTCCAGCGTTTCGAACGTTGCGCGGCGTAGCCGCTTGAACCGCCCCGTGACCGCCACTGCGCTTCTACTCCCCGTCCGCTTCCTCGACGATCAGACCGCCCACCGACACCGGGATGCCTGAAGGCTCTAATCGAAGCGAACCGCCCAATCCTCTTGCGATGTCCCGTAATCCGCCAGGATCAGTCTAGCCAGATTGCGCGGAAGAGGCCAGAGAAAACGACTCGATCCAACGAAGTACGCGTCCGCTCTCGCCGATTCTGGTGGGGATACAAAACGCCATCCGGAGAGCTAGGAGATTGCGCGCCGTTTCCCGTAGGCCGACTTGTCTCAAGTCAGCACGCCCGCCGAATTCGCGAGCTTAACGAGAATCGACCGGTCGATGTCCCCAGGCCGACTTGAGACAAGTCGGCCTACGGATCTGCGAAGCAGGTCCTCAGAGGTCACACGTGCTGTAACCGGTCGTGTCGTCCGACGTTTTCCAGATTGCGGCAGCGCCGGTAGGCACGATTTGTTCAATGATTCGTGGAACATCCCTCGGGCTCCGCCGCTGTCCCACCTCGTTCCAGGCATTCATCGCTTCCGCCTCGGGCATCACCTCGTAGATTTGGTGCAGCATCGTATTGGCCAAGTTGCGCACCGGCCCCTTGGGACACTCCCGCAGAATGGTCTTCGCCGTGCGCGTCAACCGCAGCAAGGCGGCACGCAAACGGACCTTCTCCTCCAGCGCCTCCTCGGCATCCACCACCAACTCACTGATGGGGACGCGAAGCGCCTTTTGCCATGCATACAACTGCGAAAGCGTCAAATCACGCGTTTCTACCTCTTCCTGACGCAGACGCTGCATACCAATGTGAGAACGGCGAGAGATGGTCTTGAGCGAGATGCCCTCGCGCTGCCGAATCGTCCGAATGCGATGCCAGCGAACCGGAACGCCGTAGCCGTTCGAATTGCCGACCGATTTGCCGTTGGT
>CAZFWV010000031.1:13181-27743 GCA_964522605.1 uncultured Pirellulaceae bacterium | reverse complement strand
GTTTGCCGTTGGTTGGGGTAGGTTTGTCCATCGTGAGTCCCTTTGCTGCGAAGCAGCATCTGACGCCGGATGGGCCGCCGAGTACCGGTCGCCGACGACGTGTGCCGCCGGCGACCGGTGGATTTGGGCCGGAAGCCCCTTCTCCGTTCTGCAAGTAACGCGGATTCGAAGATTTCCCTCCGCCAAGAACTTGACATTTCCGCGGTTGCGACCTGGTGAGGGACGTTGGGTTACGGAGGGCGAAGCGGCGAAGAAACCCATCCTGTCTGCCGCGAAAAGCTTGCCCATTTTGTGAATTCCGGTCGGCAGACTCCCTTCGGCCGTTCAATCCCCGCGCCGGGCCCCGGTTCGCGAATTCTGGTCCAGCGTCTTCGGGCCGAGGCAGTCCCGTGCGCTCCGCGGACCGATTACAATGAATGGTCGCTGACGGTGATGTTCACGCCGCCGGCGAGGTTCAGCAATGCTCTTCTCCAATCGACTCGTCTGACGGCCCATTCCTATGGCGCATTCGAATGACACAACGGAAATCCTGGCAGCGCTTTGTCGGGGAGAGGACAAAGACGTTCACCGACTGGCGGAGATGGTCTATGACGAACTCCGCCAACTCGCGGCCAGCTACCTATCCCGCGAGAACCCCGGACACCTCCTGCAGCCCACGGCGTTGGTGCACGAGGCGTTCCTGCGACTGGCGCGGCAAGAAGATGTTTCGTGGCAGGGGCGATCCCACTTCCTGGCGATCGGGGCACAGGCGATGCGGCGGATCCTGGTCGACCAGGCGCGCGCCCGCTTGTCGAAAAAGCGGGGTGGCAGCGGTCGTCGCGTTTCACTCAACGAAAACATGGTGATCTCGACCGATCGGATGGATGATGTGCTCGCGCTGGACGAGTCGATCCAGAAACTGGAGTCGCTGGATCCGGTCGATGCGAGAATTGTAGAGTTGCGTTTTTTCGCCGGGATGAACATGGACGAAATCGCCGAGGCGGTTGGCAAACCCAAGCGAACCGTCGAACGAAAATGGACGGCGATCCGAGCCTGGCTGCGGCGTGAATTATCGGAGGAGCAAGCGCCGTGAAGCCCGAGCGTTATCAGCGGGCCATGGATCTTTTCCAGCAGGCCTGCGAAATGCCGGCTGACCAGCGGGTCGCCTTTCTGGATCAGGCCTGCCGCGACCAGCCTGATCTTCGGCGGGAAGTCGATTCGTTGCTCGCCCACCACGTTGCGGCGACAATCTCGACAAAACGCAATGTCCAGACGACTCGGAATCGGTCCACCCGCGGCGCTTCACCCTCGTTCCGGTACCTGCCTCGACTCGGTCGTCGCTTGCTGAATCTCTGGCCCGGTCTCGTCGGGCTGGCTTTGCTGTTGCTCCTCGCTCTGCTCTGGAGATGGGTCGAGAACGGCGTGCGCGAGCAGCTTTATCAGAGCTTGCAGATTCGCTTGGCCACTTCGTTGCAGGCAAATGCTCGCGCGATTGATCAATGGTTCACGGCGGAAAAAGAGATCGTCGAAGGTTGGGCTGAAAACCCCCAATTGAAGGAACTCGTGGGCGAACTCATTTCGTTGAGTCAACAATCGACCTCCTCTCCGCGCGAACTCCGCTCGACCCTTGTTGACTCCGAAGCCAAAAAGCAATTGTATGAGATGCTCGAGCCGGCACGGGATCACGACGGAGAAATCGGAATCGTCATCGCCCGTTGGGATGGAATGCGTCTCTTCCATCAGGATCCTGCGCAAGTTGGCGTGTGGATCGATAGCCCCTACTTTCGCATCCTGGAACAGGTGGTGAATGGAGTCACCGTGTTGGCGCGTCCTTCCACGCAGATCTCCAAGGTGGTTGGTTACGACCCAGAGGTTCAGGGCCCGATCACCGCCGTCGTCGCACCCATCTGGGGTATCAAGGAAGAGGATGCCGAACAGGACGACAACGAACCGGAAGTCGTTGCCGCCATCGCCTTTGCCTTTGCAGCGGATGAGGAACTCACCGAGCGGCTTGCCACGGCGCGTCCGGGACAGACGGGTGAGACCTACGCTTTCGTTGGGAATGAGATCCTGCTGTCGAGCCTTTTCGATGCGAAGAAGGTGCAAGCATTACAGCGGGAACGCCGCGTGCCCCCCGTTTCCAATTCACCGCTCGGATCTGCTGATTGGCAGGACGGTGACGACCGCGCTTCGATGAACCGCGCCGGACTCATCGGGCAACACTCTGCGCTGCCCAACCATCGCGCGTCGTCGGTGAATACGAGTGACGTTTACTTCAACCGGAATGGCTATCCGAATTACCGGGGCCAGGAGGTGGTCGGAGCTTGGACGTCACTGACGCAACACAATTTCAGCATCGCGACGGAAGTGGCGAAAACGGAGGCCTACGCACCGCTCACCTACGTCACCACCGCCTTCCGCTGGCTCTTCGGTTTCGTGAGCCTACTAACGCTTGCCACGTTCGCGTCCTCGCTCACGATCGCCTATTTGCGGAATCGGGTGAAATCCGCGACACAGCTCGGACCGTACACCCTGCGGGAACTATTGGGACAAGGGGGGATGGGAAAAGTTTACCGGGCGCAGCATGCACTGCTGCGGCGTCCCACCGCCGTGAAACTGCTCGAGGGCGACCATGCCGATTCGGAGTCCGTCAAGCGATTCGAACGCGAGGTGCAACTGACGAGTCAGTTGACCCATCCGAATACGATCCAGATCTACGATTTTGGCCGATCGCCGGAGGGCATCTTCTATTACGCGATGGAATTCCTGGATGGACCAACGTTGGCCCAACTGATGGTGCTCGATGGGCAATTGCCGGTGGCCCGCGTAATTCATATTCTGCGACAGGCCTGTGGTTCTTTGCGCGAGGCGCACCAGAGCGGACTCGTCCATCGCGATATCAAGCCACAGAACATCATGCTCTGTTGTCGAGGCGGGATGTATGATTTCGTCAAGGTGCTTGATTTTGGGCTGGTCAAGAGTATCAGCGGTCCGGCCGACGACCTGACTCGGCCCGCGACCATCAGTGGGACTCCGGCTTATATCGCTCCTGAGCGAGTCGACAACCCGGACCATTTGGACGGCCGCAGCGACCTGTATTCACTGGGGGCCGTGGCCTATTACCTGCTGACTGGGCACGAGGTATTTCGCGGCAATTCGGCCGTTGACGTCTTGGTTCAGGCGATGCAAAAGGATCCACCTCCTCCCCGGCGCGACGTCCCGGGGATTCCCGTCGAATTGGACAACCTCGTCGTCCAGTGTCTGGCGAAGGAGCCATCAGATCGTCCAGCCAACGTCGATCAGGTCCTTGCAGTCCTCGATCCATTGGCGGATCGCATGCCCTGGCCCCAATCGGCGGCTGTGACCTGGTGGAAGGACCGTTGGCCGGCGTCCAAATCGGGCGACCCGCGGGAAAAACTGCCGAAAGAAGAGAGCCGGCGGACGGAATGATTCCCGAATCCCGCCGGAGCGATCTGAAGATTGGCCGGGTCGGGGCCGATGAACCTCTAGAGTGAACGCAGGATCTCCGGAGTGCCATGGCGGTCAACATTCTTGTGGATGGCGGCGCAAGAGGCCCAACCGGCCACTCGCATGGCACTTCCGGAGGTCTCTGATTGCCGCGTCCGGTCCGATTCTCGCTTAACCCGCAGCCGTCAGGCGAGGATGTTCTTCCGTTCTTTCTTCTGTCCTCGCCTGACGGCTGCGGGTTAAACGAATCGCCATGAACCGGGTTCGGAGACTCCGAAAAAACCACCACGGAAAAGCTGCACGACCTCCAATGTGGGAGGGTGTGTAAGTGCCGCTGAACTAACAACTTCTGAACTGCACGCCCTCTGCGGTTAGAGCGAGTCCTTGACGCGGCGGAAACTCTGCAGGATCTCCTGCCCGACGAGCTTTAGCGATTCGACCACGTTTTCGGTCGATTCCCCAATCGCGTCTCTTACCGGCTCGTAGTCTTCCATCAGTTTGTCGAGCTTCTCGCGAGCCTTCTCGTATTCGTCTTTCGCTTCCGCCTTGCCCAGATGGATCTGCAGCCCCAGTTCGTCACGTTGGCGCTTCAGGCTGCTGATCAATTCGTTCATCAAATTTTTTGTCTCGGACATGGAAATCTCTCCGTGTGAAAAGAAGGAATGCGCATTACGCTGATTCCGTGAGTTCATTGAGTGCTCCATCACGACAGAAATCGGGCTTCCCGAACTGTTCGAGCCGATGCCCGAAGGCGTGCGAAATGGTGAGCCACAGACGATTGTGGGGGACCCGATCGAACTGCAGGGATCGTCCCATTTGCATTTGCGGCGCACTTCCCACGAGGACGAACGGAATGTTGTCCAGCGTGTGTGAATTACCTTTGCCCAACTCATTGGTCCACACAATCAGCGTGTGGTCCAACAGCGAGCCGTCTCCACCGGGTTCGGGGACTTCGGCGAGCCGTTTCGCCAGATAGACGACCTGTTCGCAGAACCAGCGATTGATCTGCGTCAGCTTCTGTTGGGCGTCCTCATTGCTGTCTGGCTCATGTGAGAGCTCGTGGTGCGCTTCCTCAATCCCCAGCCACCGCATTCGTGCTTGTCCCACCGAATTCGTATATTGTAACGTCGCAACTCGAGCCTGGTCGGCCAGGAAGCTGCTGACCAACAAGTCAATCTGCATCTGGCTGAGTTGCGGGATGTTGTCGTTTTGATTCCTGATGCCGTTGGGTAGTTCGGGGGCATACTGTTCGAAGGATTCATCGCGGGCGGCTTTGAGATCCTGTTCTAGCTTGCGCACGAGCGATTCGTGCTCGTCAAGCAATCGCTGGTCGGCGGGATCGACGTTCGATCGAACCGCCCGCAAATCATCCTGAACTCGATCGAGGATGCTCTGCAGGCTTTCTTGATCTTCGAGTTGGCCGTAGAGCTTCTCGAACATTTGATAGGGATCATCGACAGGGGCCACCGGTTTGTTCGGACCGGCATAGACCATGCGGGTCCACGGGTCTGCGCGGTTGGGAACGGCGACGCCGAATTCTAGCGATCCGAATCGAGTGCGGGTGGCTTCTTGCCCCTGCAGAAAATTGCTGAGTTCCTGATCGATCGAAATGCCGCTCGCCCACCCCGCGGGCGTGTGCGATCCGCCCTGAATGTTCCCGGGAAACAGCTCGATTCCCGTCAACAGGCAACTCATCCCTCGCATGTGATTGTCGCCGTCACCACGGACCTGATTGCTGAGGCCGCGCAGGATCAATGTCCGATCCCGGAGCGGTTCCAGAGGAGCAAGAATCGGCTTAAAGCTGAACTCGGGTCCGGTTTCGTCAGGCCAGAAATCAGGCGGAACGATTCCGTTCGGGCTGAAGACCAGGACCAGACGTTGCGGAGGATTGGGCGTCCGGGCCAAGCCCAGGCTGGGTAGATTCAACAGGAATGGCGCTGCGGCGGCGGAAAGACCGAGATCTTTCAGGACCTGCCGACGGGTTCGCTGGTTGCACATCGCTTAATTTCCCTCGGAATTGGCCGTGGTGGCCGAAGGTGGTTGCACGCTGAACGTTGGTTTGCCCTCGAATCGAGTTGTCGGTGAGTCAGATGATCACGGCGGACTTGGATCCATTCCGATGGTTGACTCGCAGGTTGTGATTCTCAACGTGAGCTCGTATGGAGAGCAGTGACCCGCACGATTTGCACGAGAAGGCGTTGCAGATTGTACTCTTCGTTGGCAAAGGACTGGGTCAATTCGCCCAATTGCCCCGGCCCGTACGCCTCCACCGGTTGCTTGACGACATGATGAAAAAGTTGCTCGACGAACCAGCGATGAGTCTCCTCGCTCGCGGCAAGAAATTCCGCCAACTGCCGCGCTCCATCGAATTGGATGACCTGCCCCGCGATGGTCTCGTAGGTCCCGGATGCATTGATCGGTTTCTGCTTCTCCGTCGCGCGAAACCGCCCGACTGCGTCATAGTGTTCCAGACTGAACCCAAACGGATTAATTAACTCATGGCAGGTTTGGCAATTCGCCGGACGTGTCTGGAACGTCACCCGCTCTCGCGTAGTCATCGAAGGATCGAACGACTCATCCAACGGCGTAACCGCAATCGGTGGTGGTTTCAGTGATCTTCCCAGCAGGCTGCGAATCACGAAGACACCACGATGAATCGGTGAAGTCGTCTTATGATAGGACAGGTTCGCCAGCAGGTACGGATGGGTCAACACGCCCGCTCCTTGTTGCGGATCGAGCGCGACCTTGACGAACGCCTGTTCACCCGCCGGATGGCTCGTTGCCCCTTCAGACTGTTCATCTGAGGCGCCGTTGGTCCCGGCCGGGTCGCGATCCGGAGTCGCTATTCGCTCGGGTGCCGACAACGCATAGAAAGATGCCAAGCGCGGGCTGACGAAAAGCTCGGACGAGAGCAACAGTCGGCGGAAGTCTGGTTGAGTTCCCCAGACGATGTCATCTAGGAAAAGATCCAGTGAGCTTCGCAAGTCGGAAACGAGCGCCGGCTCAAAGCCCGGATACACATCCGTGTCCTTCTGGATCGCTTCCACATGGTCGACCTTCAGCCAGCGGTGGAGAAACTGGCGCAACTTGGCTCGCGTGCGAGGATCGGTCAGCATCCGATTTGCTTGATACAGGACCTTGTCGTCTGATTGCAGCCGTTTTTCCGCAGCTGCCTCGAGCAGTTCACGATCCGGTAACGAGTCCCACAGCGCGAAGGACAGATGTTCCGCCACGTCATATTCATCTGGCGGATCGTGGCCGATTCCGACGTACAGAAAGCGGGGTGATTTCAGGACCAGCAGAACAACCTGCTTCACGGCCAGTTCCACATCCTCGGTCGAATCGAACATGTCGTCGACAAAGAACTTCTGTTGTTCCGCCGACAGGGGTCGTCGGAACGCGCGTTCAGCGAACCGGTAACAGAACGCGCGCAGGCGTTCGGTTCGATCCGGTGCGTCGGGCTTGCAGCCGGACAAGGACTCCAGTTGATCGACGACTTTCCCCGCAATTTCGATGGCGGCGCGGGTCGTCGCTTGGTCCCAGCCGGCGGAGACGGTCGTTCCCCGTTCATAGCCCACGCTGCTGTCGTCGGCGGGGAAATCAGTTTCGACGACCATCGTCCGGGGAAAGCGGCCGGGCGTCAGATTCCGCTGCGGAATCACCTGCCATCCTCCGTGGGGTGGTCGCCACTGAAGCTCGACCGATGCGGTTGTGTCCTTGAACTTGAAATGATCCAAACGCAACGGATAGACCCGGCCCGCGAGCAGACGCCTGGTTGCCTCGTATTCTTTCTGATCGCCGGACCGCACCCAAGCATCGATGAGGGGAGTCTGAGGATCATTGATCCAGAGGCGAGCTCCGTTTTCCGTGACCAGTCGAAAGTCGTAATCGCCGCTGTCGTCGGCGACCAATCCGCCTTCCCAGCGAATCGAGAATTCCTCCGCGGGAATGTCGGCTCCAGGACTCTCGGCCCCAAATTGAAACTCGATTTGCGGATCGATGCGCTCCATTGCTTGTTCGCGATCCCGAAATCCGCGGCTTCGAAAATAGCGTCCCTGAATTCCACGCTGCTCCGATGCCCTGCCCTGCCCCCAGAAATCCACCATCAGATCGGCGATAGCATTCTGATACTGAGGAACGGTCAGCCTTGCCAATTCGATTCGGGCAGGTCGATTCCGCTCCTGGGCTGCCGCAGAATAAAACGCGTCGTAGATGTACTGAGCCACCTCGCGCGCCTGCGCACCGGAACATTGTTGCGGATCGTCCTCCGGCATCGTTTCGTCGATGATCTTTGTCAGATCATCCAGCGAACGATCGCCCTGCAACGGTTCGGCATATGCGTCGTCGACCCCCTCGCCCTGGGCACCATGACAGTCAACACAGAGTGTTTGATAGAGCTGCTGGCCTGGCAGCGGGCTGTCCGCCGCATTTGTCGGCAAGCCAATCCCCAGCAGAAACATGAGGGCGGTTCGAACAGCGAGGTACGGCGGCATGACACGGGGGTGCGCCGGTCGCAGAGAGATGATCGGTTCCATGGCGATCTCCGACGGCTGACGCTGAGCAAGGCGGAACCGCAACACATTTCGACGGCGGCGCTCTCACGCGACTCAGCGAGATCCAGACAGTGGCTTCTATTCAAGGAAAGAGCCCAGCGACTTTTCACCACTGTAAACAGTCTGGATCAACCTGCAAGACCGCAGTACCCTCTGCACGGCGAGCGGTGGAAATGTCATTCTGTCGACAAGAAATCGAGCGAGCGCCGAGTTCAGCCTGGTCGACATCCAGAACGGCTCCGATCAGGCGGTCCGTGCACGGCAGTCGACCAAGACACGAGCGAGTGGAAATCGCGTTCAGGGTGGACCGAACGAAAAGGAGAAACCACGGATTCGACGGAGAGTACGGATCGACACGGACCGATCGGCGGGCATCCGCACCATCCGTCCGATCCGTGGTTTCACATTGATCATCGCAAACCGGGGACGCGCGGTCGGTGTATCGGCGAACGACCCGAAGTCTCGCGAAGGTCAATGAGGATAACGAGGTGCGAAATGACTGCGATGCAAATTCAGACCGACGAACTGCGGAATTCGTTGAGAAGTCCGTAGCCGAGTCCGCAATGAAGATCTATGATCGGTGAGCGAACTGCTCCCTGGGAGAAACCGACTATGCGATCCTTGACTCCGATATGTTTGTTTGCTTGTGCTTTTTTGCTTTTCGGAAGCTCACTGGTAGCCCCTGCTTGGTCGGAGGATCCAGATGCATCGGATGCGGTGGCAAAACCACCGGCCGCACGTTTGCCGCAACCGGGGACTGTTGTCATCGATTCTGCAGCGCGAGAATTGATCCTCTCGGCGAAAGTCCAGTTCCCGGAAGGAAAACCCTGCATCAACGAATACGGTCAGCGAGTTCAGGCATTTGCCGGCTGTGCACAAGCGGCGGGCGGGGACGCCAAGATGGCCAACTATTTTGTCTTTCTGGTCGATGTGGCGACGGAAGAAATCTACGAAGGATTGTTGCGTCTCGGGTGCCGATCGCGCGTGCACTACAGCATCCAGGAAGGAAGGGAACGAACGGGTCTCACACCGGAAACGCGACCGGAAGATTATTTGCAGGGGGATCCCGTTGTGCTGTCCGTCTTCTGGCAGAACGGCGACGGGACTTGGATCGAAAAAGCGTACCAAGACTTTGCCACGGAACAAGTCGAAGTGGAGGGCAAGCCGGTTGTCAAGCCATGGACGCCGAGCTTTGTGTTTCACGGCAGCGGGGCAATTCACGCTGCGGGAACGGGTTGCATTGCCTGTCCGTGTGATTGTCCGGGCGGATTGATCGCGGATAATCGGTTCCCAATCTACGATCCGAAGCCCATGGTGCGATTCGATATGGCCACTGCACCTCCCGTCGGAACTCAGGTCTACGTTCGAATTCGACCTATCGCTTCGACTCCTTGAAGATGTTGCAGGTAATCGATCAATCGGTGGCACGTCCCGCATTTCGAGGATCGGCTCTTCGAAATGTCATTCGGTGTGGACAATCCGGTCGCCTGGCCCGGCCAATCTTCCACGCGTTGAGCCCCGTGGGAGGGCTGTTCCTGGGGCTTCTGGTTGTGTCGGCCTGCGCGTCGGCGGTCGAACCTGAGCGGCGTGTGTTGCAGCACCATGAGGATAATGTCTACGCGCTGGCGTTTTCTCCCGACGGAAAATGGCTGGCGAGCGCATCGGGAGACAACACCGCGATCATATGGGATCTGGCTGCCGAAATTCCTCGCCACGTTTTGCGTCATGAAGGACCGGTATACACGATTGAGTTCTTTCCCGGTGGGCAGAAATTGGCGACCGGATCCGGTGACGGAAGATTGTCACTGTGGGATCTGGAGACGGGAGAGCTGATTCGGCAAGAGAAGCAGCACGCGGATGCGATTTACAGCCTGACGATTTCACGAGACGCGAGTGTGATTGTGACCGGCGGCGGCAACGGAAACGGGGGGGATACGATCGCCCGAATCTGGGATCCGGCAACGTTCCGCGTGATTCGGGCCTTGCCGGGCCACACGCGTCCGATTTACGGGGTAGCGATGACCGCCGACCAAACCCTCGTGGCAACGGCCAGTAGTGATCGAACTGTTCGCCTCTGGGAACCGTCGGACGGTACCTTCCGTGTGCTGAACGGACACACGAGTGATGTCTATCGATGCGGTTTTAGTCGCGATGGCCAGCGATTGGTAACAGCCAGCCAAGATGCGACCGTGCGAGTCTGGGACGTGGCCGGTGGACGCGAGATTACCACCCTCGCTGCCGGTCGGGATCCATTGTACGCGGCGCTATTCGTACCTCAGGAAGAACAGATCGTGAGTATCGGAGACGATGGTAAGCTGCGGATGTGGACGGGTATGGATTACCGTCTGATCCTCGAGCAGAAACAGTCTCGCGAAGCACTCTACGCGGTGGCCGTGTCGGCCGACGGGCGTTGGATGGCGATGTCGGGCGCCGATGCCGCGATCGAATTGCGGCTGCTACGCCCCGCGAATCCGCATCCCTGACCGGTCTTCGACTCTAACGATTAGCCGGGTTTCACCTTTCTCTCATTCCGCGGTTCGAAGGACTCCACGAACAAGGCGAGTCAGTGACGCGCGCGCCGACCGATGAAGGAACGCAGGAGACGCACCGAGGCGGAAGGATGCGTCAGACCTTACGGTTTGGGAAAAGGATGAGGAGCGAACAATGGATGTTCTGCCCTTTCGAATACGAATTCAGTGCGGCGCGTGTTGGTTGGCGATCGTTTACCTGAGCGGGATGGCGTATGCACAGCCATCGGTCGAATCGGCTCCGCCGACGAGCAGCGCCGAGCTCTCTATCGGCTCGGCGGAATGCCCCGTCTGTGGTGGTCAGCCGGCGGCGGCCGCGGCAAAGAAACCGGGTCTGAAGACCTGCTGTTGTGGCCATCTCGTGGACTGGAGCAAAGTCCCGGTGGAAATCCGTCCCATGGCGCGCCCCGGGAATTTTCCCGTGCCGCCAGGCGGACCGGGATATTTTTCGTTCGCCGATTATCTGACCGGTGAATGTCGGGAAAAGGCACCTCCGTCGGGGTACCCACCATTCGCCCTGATGCCCCCCTCGTTCTTTGATGCGGACTTCCGCTATGTGGATGCGATCCCGGACAGTGAACGAACCGTGGTCGAACAACTCAAGCGAATCCAACTCAACGATTGCTTCATGTTCAGCACGGGCGGGAACGCCTGGGCACGCTTCATGAATGAGCACAACAGCCGACTGACCGAGGCCGACAATAGCTACACACTGGCACGGACTCGTGTCTTTGGCGACCTGTACTACGGCGACGTCGTCCGGGTCTATGGCGAATACATTTGGGCAGATGCCTTTTCCGAAGAGCTGACGCCGCTTCCGATTGATGTGAATCGAGGCGACATCCTCAACCTGTTTCTCGACGTCAACGTGTTCGAATTCCTGAACAGCCCGGTTGTGGTTCGGCTGGGACGGCAGGAGTTGCTGCTTGGCTCCCAGCGTCTGGTCTCGACACTGGATTGGGCGAATACGCGCCGCACATTCGAAGGCGTTCGCGTGATGCGCCGTGGAGAAAAGTGGGACTTCGACGCGTTCTTCACTCAGTTCGTGCCGGCACTGGCGAGTGAGTTTGACCGGGCGGACGAGAATCAAGATTTCGCCGGGACATGGCTCACCTACCGGCCGGAGAAAGGACGGTTCGTCGATTTCTTTTACCTGTATCTCGATAACTCGAATAACGTCGTGCAGCAGCAGATCGAACGCGCTCCCTTCGAGGCCCATACGTTCGGCTCTCGATGGACCGGCGACCAGAACGGATGGCTCTGGGATTACGAACTCGCGATGCAGGTCGGTGATCGAGGAACGGCAGATCTGGTGGCCGGAGCGGCGACGGCCGGAATTGGACGAAGCTTCAAGGATCGAAGGCTATCGCCAGCCGTTTGGGTCTACTATGACTACGCGAGTGGCGATCCTGATCCGAACGAGGGCGACTATAACACGTTCAATCAGCTTTACCCGTTCGGGCATTACTACCTCGGCTGGATCGATCTCGTTGGCCGACAGAACATCCACGATGTGAACGGGCATGTGATCCTGTATCCCAGCCCCTGGATCACCGTGATGATGCAGTACCATCACTTTTGGCTGAATCACAGTCAGGACGCGTTGTATAACGCCGGCGGGATCCCGATTCGTCGCGATCCAACCGGGGAAGCAGGGAACAACGTCGGAGACGAGATCGACCTGATCTTGAATTTTCACCTGACACGGTACTCGGATCTGATGGTGGGCTATTCCAAGCTGTTCGGCGGTGGATTCCTCGAACGAACGGCCGGCGATGGCTTGGCCGAGGATTCCGAACTGCTCCACATGATGTTCCAGCAGAAGTGGTAATCGCACGGCCGCATCGACTCGAATCGGTTTGGTGAACTTCTGCGCTTTCTTCTTTGGAAACCACAAGAAGCCCAGCACGAAAACCCGAAGCGCCAGCGAAGGGGTCGGGGTACACCAGCAATTTGCGTGGACCTGACCCAAGACTCGACCGGCGTCGGGCTCTGGACGGTGGGCAGGATGTTTCCGCTGCCGACGCGACCCCTTCGCTGGCGCTTTTTGAAGTTGCACATTTCGTTAGTTCGTAGCCGGATTCGTGAGAATTCGGGGGCTTTGTCGCTGGGTCCACCCTGCTAGAGACCTCCGAATTCTCACGAATTCGGCTACGTGCAACTTCAAGACGGGTGCTTCGAGTTCCGTGATTGGCGCGAATCGGCGGCAGCTCCGAAGCACGCATCGGCCTGACGATGATCTGACGCTCGATGCTCCTGGAGCAAGGAGCATTTGCCAGGGCTTTCCCGTTGCGTGCGCCGCGCCCACAGCGGATAATTCGGCCTGAGGCCGTGGAAACGAATCGAGTCCCGCGACCTCAACCGTCTGTTGGGGTCGCTCTTGCCAGCGAAGCTGCATCTGGGTCCGCACGATGACTCCGATTAGGCTTCACTGGTTCCCATCAATAGAATCGATGCGATCCACGAACGAATGGCCTTGTCGATTGCCGTAAGGCAGCTAGGAGATTTGCACGATGTTCCGATCCATGTCGGCGGTCCTTGTTCTGGCGTTCCTTCTCCATCCGCTCCTGACTCCTTCCAATGGCTACGCACAGTTCGGTGGGCTGCTCGCCCGTGTTCCGCCTCGCGCGAATGCAATCGTGATCGTGAACATCGAGAAGATCCTGGCCTCTCCGATTGCGGAAAAGGAGAACTGGCGATCCGATCGCACGAAGGCGCATGAACGAGGCCTGACGTTCGTGCCGCTCGATGCAACGCAGTTCGTGATGGCCGCGCAAATGGATCTCGAATTTATGCAGCCGACGTGGGAAGTCGCACTCATGAACCTGGATGAGGACGTCTCGACGGTCAAGATTGCTGCGGAGAAGAACGGGCAAATCGATCGGATTGACGATCGAAATGCAGTCGTGCTGCCCATCGACGCATATCTGGTGCAACTGGCGAAGGAGACGGTCGGCGTCATGCGCCCCGCGAATCGGCAGAATGTGGCCCGTTGGTTGCGACAAACCGACGCGGTCAGCGGCCAATCGAACCTCTCACCCTATCTGGCGGAATCGGCGAACTTTGCGGTGAAGGGAGGCACGCCCGTGATCATGGCGATCGATCTGCAGGATGTGATCTCGCCTGAGCTTGTCAAATCGCGTGCCGCGCAGATGGAATCGCTGAAAGGCCAGAATCTGAACCTCGATCAGTTAACGGAGGCGGTGGCGAGTATTCGTGGTGTGGCTCTCGGGATTACCGTTGGGGAGAGAATCGTCGGTGCGATCAAAGTCGACTTCGAGAAGGATGTGAGCGCGCTGGGGGACTTGGCGAAGCCGTTGCTGCTGGAGGCCCTGGGGAAGAACGGCGTGATGATCGACGAGTTCGACCAATGGAAACTCGACGTGGAGAAGAACCGAATTACCCTGAGCGGCACACTCGGCGAGAGTGCGTTGCTGCGGCTGAGTAGTCTGTTCGCATCGCCGCCCGCCGTTGGAAGCTCGCCGGCGACCGCCAGTGCCCAAACAACGGACTCCGACAGCCTGCAGAAGCTCGCCTCGCAACAGTATTTCAAGTCGGTGCAGGGACTGATTGATGATCTACGCGAGAAGCCGGATACGACGGGTGTCAAGACTTTGGGTCAGGTCGGCGCCTGGTTTGGCAAGTACGCGCGACGAATCGATGAACTTCCCATCTTGAATGTGGATCCGGAACTGCTCGATTACGGGGCCTACGTCGCGTCGGCTCTTCGACAGGCGGAATCCACTTTTCGGGGTTCCGGCGGCCGCGCCCGAGTTGCTTCGTTGAATGTGCCGACGCAATATGACGTCGTGGGAGGCTATCGCGCCGGCTATGGACGCTGGGGAGCCTACGGGGGCTATGGTGGGTACGCCTACCATGAAGATGTTCGCGCAATGCAAGAAGCGCGCACCGAGATTCGCACCGAAGAACGAGTCAGCACGGCTGCGTCAGGTCGCGACATCATGCAGCAGATCAGTGAAGCGACCGCCGACGTCCGCCGGAAGATGACACAGAAGTATCAGGTCGAGTTCTAG
>CAZFWV010000031.1:11329-13081 GCA_964522605.1 uncultured Pirellulaceae bacterium | reverse complement strand
AGAGCCGCTCAGATTTCTGCACTGTAGTGGTTCGGGGCACACACACGTTGTGCACCAGGGTCACACACCCTCGCGCGTCAACCCCAAATTGGGTCGACGTCCACCGGCTAATTCTCTGACTGCTGGTTGGCACGCCAGATGCAGCAGTGAACGGGGGGTGATCCGCGCGCTGGTCGCGACCACGGTTGGACAATCGAAGGAAGCGCCGGCGGGACCCCGAGGCGCCGTGGTGGCGTCTTCAGCAGGCGACCGACGGCCGTTCAGTGCGCAGGCCAGGAACGATCTATAACGCAATCTTGCCCGGGAGACGAGTATCGATGTCCGAACAGAAAGTCATGAATCGCTGGCTGGTTGTACTGGGCGCCATTTTGATTCAACTTTGTCTAGGTGCGGTCTATGCCTGGAGCGTGTTTACGCCGCGTCTGAAGGCGGAACCTTATGGATTTACCTCGACCCAGACCCAGTGGATTTTCGGCGTTGGACTTGCATCCTTCGCGTTAGTCATGATTTGGGCGGGGCGAATGCAGGCTCGCTTCCAACCCCGCCAGATCACGGCGATCGGTGGTGTCGTTTTGGGATTGGGGTATGTGGGGGCACGCTTCGTAGGCACCAGCTTCCTCGGACACTTAGTTACCGTCGGATTGATCGCCGGAGCCGGGATCGGATTGGCGTACGTCGTTCCGATCGCCGTTGGGGTGAAGTGGTTTCCCGATAAGAAAGGAATGTTGACCGGCTTGTCGGTGGCCGGCTTCGGGTTTGGGGCCCTGCTTTGGATCAAACTCGCCGAGTTGTTCTTGCTCGACAAGATTGGTGTGGCGAACGTCTTTCTGACCTATGGAATCGCCTTTGCCGTGATTGTGCTGCTCGGTTCGATCTGGATGGTCAATCCGCCGGAAGGCTATCGTCCTGCGGGTTGGTCTCCTCCCGAGGCGAATCGCGGGGGCCCGGTGGCCGCGGGTTCTGTCGACCTGGATTCGGCGGAGATGCGGCGCACTCCGCAATTCTACGCCCTGTGGTTGATGTTCTTGGCCGGAGCGATGGCCGGACTGATGGTGATTGGGTGCATCAAGCTGTTCGGGATCGATGCGTTGATGAGCACGGGCATGGACAAGACGACCGCGTCGCTGAAAGCCGGAACGGCCATGGCCGTGTTCTTTGCGCTGGCTAACGGCCTGGGCCGCATCGGATGGGGAATGTGGTCGGACAAATTGGGGCGGAAAGCCAGTTTGTTCCTGATGCTCGCCAGTCAGGGTGTCGTCATGCTGCTCTTCTTCCGGATGGGTTTCCAGGCGGAATTGCTCTACCTGGGGGCCGCCCTGATCGGCTTCAACTACGGAGGCATCTTCGCCCTGTTTCCTGCCGCGACGGCCGACTTCTTCGGCAATCGCAATGTCGGACGCAACTACGGCTGGGTGTTTAGCGCGTACGGGGTCGCAGGCATTGTCGGCCCGGTGCTGGGAGGCATCTTCAGTGACGCTGCCACCGGTACGTTCCGCTCCGCCTGGGTCCAGTCGCTCGTCAACTCCGTGGGGCCCAAGCTGGGATCGATCTTCGGTGGGGCGGGCCATGCGGCCCAACTGGATGCCTGGCTGGTTCCCTTCGTGATTTCCGGCGTCGCATGTCTGGCAGCCGCCATTGTGACCCTGCTGCTCAAGCCGCCGGCGCATGACGGTCGCTAAGGGCAAGGCCGGTGAGGACTCGTGTCCAGGATTCGGCTGGCAGACCTATCGTAGGACGGATTGTCAATCCGTC
>CAZFWV010000031.1:6297-11229 GCA_964522605.1 uncultured Pirellulaceae bacterium | reverse complement strand
CGGAACAACCAGTTTGAGGGCGAGAAGCCCACCGCGCCGCTGGATCGGACCACCCGTGATGTTCAGAGGAAGCGCCGGAAACAGCGTTTCGCCTGTCAACGGACGGATCTCTTTCGTCAACGGACGGATTAACAATCCGTCCTACGGGGAATCGGTCGAGAATCGACTGGGGTTCTTGCAGGACGCTGCTCCGTGGCTACACTCTGAGGGTTTCCATCGGATCTCAGGAGAAGCCGCATGCCCGACAAGACGCCAATCACGGTTGCCCACGGGGACGGAATTGGTCCCGAAATCATGGCCGCAACGTTGCACATTCTGCAAGCTGCGGGAGCCGCGCTGGAGCTTGAAGAGATCCAGATTGGCGAGAGTGCCTATCTGCAAGGTCATACGTCCGGCATTCCCAGCGATGCTTGGGACTCCTTGCGGCGAACGAAAGTCTTCCTCAAGGCACCCATCACAACGCCTCAAGGCGGCGGCTATAAGAGTCTGAACGTAACCGTCCGCAAGACGCTCGGTTTGTACGCCAATGTGCGCCCGTGTATTGCCTACCATCCGTACGTCGAGACGAAGCATCCTGGCATGAACCTGGTGATCGTCCGGGAAAACGAAGAAGACACGTACGCCGGGATCGAGCACCAGCAGACGGACGAGGTGACTCAGTGTCTAAAGCTGATCAGCCGCCCGGGATGCGAACGAATCTGTCGCTATGCGTTTGATTACGCGCAGCGAAACAACCGCCGCAAGGTGACTTGCTTCTCCAAAGACAACATCATGAAGCTGACCGATGGTCTCTTCCATCGGGTCTTTGATGAAGTTGCCAAGGACTATCCGGATTTGGAAGCAGAGCACTGGATCGTGGATATCGGTGCCGCAAAAATGGCCGACACGCCAACGGTTTTCGATGTGATCGTCATGCCCAACCTCTACGGTGACATCCTGTCGGATGTTGCGGCCCAGATTGCCGGTTCCGTCGGCCTGGCCGGCTCCGCCAACATCGGCGAAGGGTTTGCGATGTTCGAGGCGATTCATGGGTCGGCACCGCGGCGGGCAGGGCAAAACTTGGCGAACCCTTCGGGTCTGCTCCACGGGGCGATCATGATGCTCGTGCACATCGGACAGCCGGAGGTGGCGACGCGCGTCCACAATGCTTGGTTACGTACGATTGAGGAGGGAATCCACACGTACGACATCTACACGGAAGCATTCTCCAAGGAGAAAGTCGGGAC
The DNA here is from genome assembly GCA_964522605.1 of uncultured Pirellulaceae bacterium. Lineage (GTDB taxonomy): Bacteria > Planctomycetota > Planctomycetia > Pirellulales > Pirellulaceae > CAVZLD01. Next base: position 10,003 of record CAZFWV010000031.1, on the reverse strand, counting down.
CCGCGAGTTTGCAGAGGCGGTGGCGGCGCGAGTGGGGCAAGAGCCACAGCAATTGTCGCCCGTGAAATACGCAGCCGCGCCTGCTCAGGGATCCAGCGCCGGCTGGAGCTACACGCGAGCGCCCGCTGGAAAGAAGGAACTCGTCGGCGTCGATGTGTTTCTGCACGATCGAGACGTGACGCCGGACGAATTGGCTGCCAAACTCCAACAGGCGGGAACGGAGTCATTGGCAATCAAGATGATCTCGAACCGAGGCGTGAAAGTCTGGCCGGGAGGTTTTCCCGAGACGTTCTGTACCGATCATTGGCGCTGCCGGTTCCGTGGCGTCGCTCCGGATCAGCCACTCTCGAACGAGCAAGTGATCGACTTGCTGGGTCGACTGCACGCGGCCGGGTTGGATTTCATCAAGACCGAGCATCTGTACACGCTGGATGGCCAGCCCGTTTTCGCCCTCGGTCAGGGCGAATAATGGTAGGACGGATTGGCAATCCGTCCCACCTGGAATCGGCGGCAGTCTCGCGACCTCGCCACGGCGTGCGTTTGTTGAGCCTATTCGCGCGGCGCCTGTTCGCGCACGCGCTGTCGTTGCTCTTCTGTCAGTTCCAGCACGGTGAGTTGCTCTCCCTCACGATGGGCGACGTCGAGCGTAACCTGATCGCCTGCCTTCAGGCTTCGCAGAAAGGCAATCACTCCGTCTCGGGGTGCGGCGTCGACGGCGATTCGTTTTCCCACGAGGGCATCGGCATTCTGCGCCTTGCTGTGTTCCCATTGCCGAACGACCTGATCAACGTGCAGGACAAGTCCACGATCACGGACGCGCACCACGGTTCCGCGGACCAAGCCGGCAAATTCTGCGGCCGCATCGGGCAGCGGCAGTCGTCGTCCCTCACGGGCCTCGGGGGAGCGGCCTGAGTCGGATTCTCGAGGTGGGGCCAGGTGCGAGTCGAAGACGCGCACCTTGGACCACAATCCGCTGTTTTCTTCGATGAATTTCAGATGACGCTCGTTCGTCTGATATTGATCGTGAGCTGCCCGATCGCGGAACACAACATGCAGAGCGACGTCGAAATCCTGGTCATTCACGTCCCGATCCAAGTCGGCCGCTCGGCCTCCCACGGAAAAATAGACGGTGCCCTCGTGGCCGGACAGGTACTTTTGACATGCGGTCACCAGACGCTCCTGCGTCTCGGGGGAATCGTCCTTCAGTGTGAAGAACACCATATGGGCCAGTGGGGGACCGTCCGCCCGAACCTCCGCGATTGTCAGTCCCAGCGGCAAAATCAACAGCAAGATCACGAAAAAGCGGTTCATCGCATCGCCTCCGGAGTTAGGATTGACCTGGATTCCTGGGGCATTATTGTGTATCGATTCCCAGGCTGCCGCAATCCGTCGTCGCCTTCGGATGCCTTCATGGCCCCTTCAAAATCCCAAACAACAGATTCCGATTTCAATGCTCGAGTCAGCGACCGGCGATTTCTCCAGGGCAATCTGATTGCACTCCTAGCTGGTCTGGCTTGGGGCGTATTCTGGGGTGAGTTATGTCGGCCGCTGATGACCGTGGGCGACGTTTTCATCGGATTGTTGCAGATGACGGTTTTGCCGTACATCGTCGTCTCGTTGATCGGCAACATTGGGCGGTTGTCGATCCGCCAGAGTCGCAGAACGATGTTGCTCGGGGCAACGTTTCTCTCCATCCTCTGGCTAATCGGTATGGTGGGAATTGTGTTGTTGCCGCAATCCCTCCCCTCCTGGAGGTCGGCTTCCTTCTTCAGTTCCAGCCTGGTCGAAACGCCACCGGCAGTAAAGTTGGTGGAGTTGTTCATACCGCAGAATATCTTCCGATCACTGACGGAGAATATGGTCCCCGCGGTTGTCGTGTTTTCCATTGCGGTTGGCATTGCCGTGATGCGAATGGAAGAAGAAGGAAAAGAACATCTGGTGCGACTCCTGCGGACGATTGCCCGGACGCTGGCGGACGTGAATCTGTTCGTCTTGCGATTCATGCCGCTGGGTGTGTTTGCGATCGTGGCGGCGACCGCAGGGACCATGCGTCTGGAGCAATTCAGTCGTGTCCAGGCGTACGTGATTCTCCAAACCGCGATGGTTTTGTTGCTCGCTTTCCTTGTGCTGCCCGGTATCGTGGCCTGCCTGACGGATTTCAGTTACCGGGAAGTCCTGCGCCACGCTCGCACGCCGATGATCGCAGCATTTGCAACCGGGAAAGTGCTCGCCGTCCTGCCGCTGCTCATCGAGACGACAGAGAAAATGTTCCACGTCGAAGGGCGTGAGGCGGATGACCGCGTCCCCTCCATCGATGCATTGATTCCGCTCGCCTATCCGTTCCCGCATCTTGGCAAGCTTTCGAGCTTGATCTTCGTGCCCTTTGCGGCCTGGTATGCCGGTTCCCCGATGGGATTGTCTCAGTATCCGGCCTTCCTGATGAGCGGACTGGTCAGCTATTTCGGCAGCCCCCTCGTGGCCGTACCTTTCCTGCTGAATTTGCAGCACGTTCCTGCAGACACCTTTCAACTCTTCATCGCAGCCGGCGTCTATTCCACTCGGCTGGGTGACCTGCTCGGCGCGATGCACCTGTTGGCTTTGACGCTCCTGACGATCAGTGCATTGCAGGGGAGTCTTCGCCTGCGATGGCTGCGACTCTCGATGCTGATGCTCATCGCGCTTGCGATCACAGTTGGGGTGATGAAAGGGACGCATGTGTATTTACAGCGGTCGATCGTTGGAACGTATGACAAGGACCAGGTGATCGCGAACATGCAGCTGTTACTCAATCCTTCACCGGCGGTCGTTCACCGCACGCTGCCTGCGGAGAAGCTGCAAGCGGGGCCTCGTTCGCTGGATGAGATCCACGCCTCCGGCTCGTTGCGTGTTGGCTATCGAACCGACAACCTGCCTTTTTCGTTTTTTAATCGACAGGGGGAATTAGTCGGTTTCGACGTCGATGTTGCCCATTTGCTTGCCAGTGAGTTGCAAGTCAATCTGGAGTTCATTCCCTTCCGCCCCGATCGGCTGGCAACCCAATTGGAACGTGGTGACTTCGACGTCGCGATGTCCGGCGTTCCTATCACAACGACAAACTTGGAGCGGATGAGTTTTCCCACATCCTATCTGGATCTGACCTTGGCATTTATCGTTCCCGACTGGCGGCGTCGCGAGTTTGATCATCTCGACAGCATTCGCAAGATGGAAAAAGTGACGATCGCCGTTCCGGACAACAAGGCTCGATATCTGAGCGAAGCGTTGTCGCGGGACTTGCCCCAGGCCGAATTAATCCCGATCCAATCGACGCGCGATGTCTTGCAGGGGAAATATCCGCGGGTCGACGCCGTACTCAGCACGGCCGAAGCGGGGTCGGTCTGGACGCTGTTGTACCCCGAATTTGCGGTTGTGGTCCCGCAACCCAAGGTCGTTCGAATTCCGGTGGGTTTTGCGGTTGCCCGCGGGAACCCGGATCTGGTCGGTTTCCTCAGCCGATGGGTGGAACTGAAAACCAAAGGCGGCCAAATGCAGGCACTGTATGAGCACTGGATCCTCGGAAAAATGCCCGAAGGCCCACGCCAACGGTGGTCCATCGCCCGCGATGTTCTGGGGTGGGTCGACTGAAACGACGATCCCTGGACTGCCCCACTGCGCCGAAAAACGTTTCTGGAGAGGAAATAAGAAAAACCGAGCTCCCGCGTGTGCCACT
>CAZFWV010000031.1:4906-6197 GCA_964522605.1 uncultured Pirellulaceae bacterium | reverse complement strand
GCGTGTGCCACTGGCTTTGCCAGTGCCGCTACACCCAAAAAAGACACTGACTTAGCCAGTGCCACACCATTTGCCAAACTGCTGCTAAGAACTGTGGGCCAGGAATCGCTGCTTCCCGGTTTCTTTTTTTCCTTTGAGGACTAAAATACGCGGGATTCGGACCGGTCCACTTGGGGATGGGTAACCGGGACCAATTTCTCCAAGCTCAGGAGCGAAACGGAATGCGTTGGCAAGGTCGGCGGCAGAGTGAAAACGTGGAAGACCGGCGGAATATGGCGCCGGTGTTTGTGGGTGGTGGCCTGTTTGCAATTATCCTGGCCGTGATCGTTGCGTTGATGGGAGGTGATCCACGACCCTTGCTGGACGATGTCGCGCAGCAGGCCGGTGGACAGGTGGCGCCGGCCGTACCGGGTGAGCCGGGTGGGGCGCAAGATGAGATGTCACAGTTCGTCTCTGTTGTCCTCGCAGACACGGAAGATGTGTGGAAAGAGCTGTTTCGTCGTCGGGGCCAGGAGTATCAAGAGCCCACACTGGTGCTGTTCACCGGATCCGTGGAGTCGGCCTGTGGGTTCACGAATGCCGCGGTTGGACCCTTCTATTGCCCTGCCGATGGCAAGCTTTATCTCGACTTGAGTTTCTACAATGAGCTGCGTTCGCGTTTCAACGCACCGGGTGACTTTGCCCAGGCTTACGTGATCGCTCACGAGGTGGGGCATCACGTGCAGAATCTGCTCGGGATCAGTGATAAGGTGAACGCGATGCGCGGGCGGATCAGCGAAGCGGAGTTCAACGAACTATCGGTGCGGCTGGAACTCCAGGCGGATTTCTTTGCGGGCGTCTGGGCCCACCATGCGCAGGAGATGAAAGGGATCCTCGAGGAAGGTGACCTGGAAGAGGCACTCAACGCAGCCTCCGCCATCGGAGATGATCGACTCCAAATGCAGGCCCAGGGCTACGTCGTACCGGATTCATTCACCCACGGCACGTCCGCGCAGCGCGTGGAGTGGTTTCGACGGGGCTTGGTCTCCGGCGATATGTCGCAAGGGGATACGTTCTCCGCGACGCAACTCTAAAGTCTGGTGTATCCCGCTCCTGCAGCTTTCTGTTGTTTCGGCAGGGTGGAGGTTTGTCTGCTCCAGGCTTGGTCGTCAAACGGTAGGCCGACTTGTTTCAAGTCGGCAATGCCGACATGTTCGCCGACTTGAGACAAGTCGGTCTACGTTGACCGTCGCGCGTGTGCCACTGGGCTTTGCCAGTGCTCTGCGGGAAGTCCGAGACAAAGTCACTCTTC
>CAZFWV010000031.1:0-4806 GCA_964522605.1 uncultured Pirellulaceae bacterium | reverse complement strand
GGCTTTGCCAGTGCTCTGCGGGAAGTCCGAGACAAAGTCACTCTTCCGCTGGCAAGCGTCCCATTCGTCGCAGGTGGGCCATCCAGACATCGAGTCGAACCCACAACTGCGCCAGGGTGCCCGGACGGATGGCGTAATATCCTGTCATCAGGTGCGTCTCTTCGATTGCGCGCGTCAGGGGCACATCGAGCTCGGCGGAGGAAATCACGACGCTTGCATCGACGGCACTGGTCGGTATTTCTGGCCAATAGCCGACGTTTTCATATTCCCGAAGATACCAAGGCAAAGGCCAATAATACGGACCGTTCCAGATGATTGCGATGTCCAGGTCTCGAAGAGATTCCCTTGCCAGTGCCAATTCGTGGACATCGGTCGATAGTCGGTCAATATCATTTTGAGTCTGTGCGTAGACATACGGATTCCGGGGATCCGCAGCCAATTCGTAGCTCGCCCGATAGGCCTGCCATCCCAGATGGCATGTGGAGATCAACAGACCGGCGATCACGACAGCACGCCACAGGATTGGTCGGATTCGCGACAGAAGAATCGATGCACCGACTCCCGCCAACAGAATCCATCCGATGACGAACTGCAGCATGCACCAGGGAGTTTTGTAGGGGATGCAAGTGTAGATCGTCGTCAAGGCAATTGTGTAGACAGTCAGCCAGCGGACGAGGTGGACGCTCGTGTCGCTCGGCAAGCGTTGAGGCCAAAACAGAACAACCAGGATGGCCAAGCCAGCGAGCAGAGGAATCAGGCTCTCGGACCAAAGAGGTCCATCGGCGACCTGAAACGCCAGCCAGCGATGAAAGTAGAAGGACCACGGTTGGATGTGAGGTGACGCCCCCCCGGCCCGAGTCAGCCACGGGAGGTAGGTCACGATCGCGTCCCACGGCCCGCGCGGGTTGTCGCCAAACGAGGTAAACAACAGAACCGGGACCAGGATGCCCATCGCCGTCGCCACCGCAAGGTGCTTCGGCCGATATCGAATCAAGTTGTGCTCAGCACCTGAATTGGATGTTTCGTGGTCGGACTCGCAATGATCAAGTGGTGGTTGGACGTCTGCTCGCGGCCGCGCTGTCTTGAGCGGCTTGGGCTGTCGGAGAATCCAAAGCACGACGCACAGCGCAAGCCCGGCAGCAGCATAAGAAAGAACGGAGGTTTCTTTGGTCGCCTGCATCAAGCCGATACACACTCCCGTGGCGACGCACCAGGTCAAGCTTCCCGTACGCACGTAGCGCCACGCGGTGGCAAACGCCGCGAGAGAAAAAAACACGAGCAGTGTTTCGTGAATGTAATAACGGCTGTAGAACACCATCACCGGAGAGATCGCGATCAGCAGAGCGGCCGAAACCGCTGCCGCTCGGCCTATTCCATCGATCAACCATCCGAGCACGAGGACCAACGCGGCGCCGAAAACGGCCGGGACAATCCGATATGTGATTGCGGTCGTTTCCGCGAAGGTCGCCGGTTTCGTGATCCAGATCGACGGCCACGTGAAGTACGTGAGTGTGGGGCCATGGAATTCATGGGGATCGTAACGATAGCCGGATCCATGCCAAGACTGCTGAAAGCGGGTGGCCTGAACCGCCTCGTCGGCGTGCATGGGCCGAAGTCCCAGCTGTGGGACGCGAAATGCGAGTGCCCCCACCGCGACAAGGATGACTCCCAAGGTCATAATGTTGGTTCGTCTCACGTCGCGGGCCCCTTGCCGCAGTCGAACAGATCGCGGTCCCACAGGGCCGGCACAGCGCGATCACGAGTCGTGAGTTCGCGGCCCGCCTAGGGATCCCGCCGACTCATGGTCTGGTCAGAAACCAGGCCATGTCCGCCTGTCACGATAACAGATGGGAATTGCCCATGGTATTGGAGACTGGAGAGGGCTTGCCGAGGGAGAAACGCGTCGCCTTGTCCGTCGTCCTACCGGCCTACAACGAAGCGAAACGACTGCCGCCGTTCCTTGAGTCGGTCGGGCAGTACTGCCGCCGTCAGTTCGAAGACGACTACGAAATCGTGATCGCGGACGATGGAAGTTCGGATGGCCTCGAAGCAGTACTGACGAGGCAATGGCCCGATTGGCCACAACTGAAATATGTTCGACTCGCGGAAAACCGAGGCAAGGGGGCCGCCGTTCGCGCCGGCATCTTGGCCGCTCAGGGCGAGTTGTTACTCTTTGCCGACGCCGATGGAGCAACGCCGATCTCCGAAGCCGACCGATTGCGGAGCGCGATTGAGCAGGGTGCCGACTTCGCCGTCGGGTCTCGTTTGCTGCCGGGAGCCGGCGTCCGGCGAGACCGCAAGTGGCCTCGCGGTTTGATGGGGCGTGGGTTTGCCCTGGTCGCTCGGTTTCTGCTGCGTCTGCCTGTCCGGGATACGCAGTGTGGTTTCAAGATGTTCCGACACGACGCTGGACAACGTCTGTTCGGCGAACTTCAGGAAGAAGGATTCCTTTTTGACCTGGAATTGCTGATGCGGGCCGAATCTCAAGGCTACCGGGTGGTGGAAGTTCCAGTAAACTGGTCAGAGAAATCGGGAAGTCGTTTTCACTGGTTGAACGAATTTTGGAAGATCGCTGCCGGTTTACGCCGACTGCGCCAGCATCGCATTGCTTTACACAATCGAACCGGAGGAAATAGATGATGTTGCGTGTTATCCTGTGGGTCGTCGCGTTGGGAATCCCGTCTTTTGTTCTGGCTGCGGAGCCGACGGTTCCTCTGGAAGTCGAGTTTCCTCAGGAAGTCCTCGCCGGCACGCCGCCCGATGTGCTTGCGATGCTCTATCCCGGCTTGGAGATGCCGAAACCCGACGAGCAGGTGCAACTGATGGTTCCCGAGGGGACGACGAATGTGGCCCTTGGTAAGCCGGTTTCGGCCAGCGACGACCGACCGCTGTTCGGTGAACTGTCATTCGTGACCGATGGTGAAAAGAAGGGAAGCGAGACGACCTTTGTCGAACTTGCACCGGGAAAACAGTGGGTCCAGATCGATCTCCAGAAACCGTGTGAGATCTATGCGATTTGCCTGTGGCACTTCTTCCGAGAAGCCCGCAGCTACAACGATGTCGTTGTCCAAGTCGCTGACGATGCGGAATTCAATCAGGAAGTGACGACGGTTTACAGCAATGACCAGGACAATTCGCTCGGGTTGGGCTTGGGGAAATCGCGGCCCTACATTGAAACGAACCTGGGTAAAGTCATTGACACCAAAGGTACGAAGGGCCGTTACGTGCGCCTGTACTCGAAGGGATATACGGGGAACGCAACAAACCACTATGTCGAAGTCGAGGTGTTTGGTGTGCCGGCCCCGTGACGTTTTCCAGCTTAAGATCGGCGGATACGGCCGATCCGCGGCAATTCAGACCAGTTTTACGGGAAAGCGTGTGCGTCCCTTTCGTTCATTGCCAGCTGAAGCCAATTCATGATTCGAGGAGAGCTCCCATGTCAGAGAAGCAAGACAGGTCGACTGATTGCGTGAAACCGTTGGGCCTTTCCCGTCGAGCCTTTATGGCAACCGCCGGGGCGGCGGCGACGTGGTCGATGCTCGAGCCGCAACAGGTGAGAGGATTTGCCGCGAACGGGAAAGTCAATATCGGGTTGATCGGGTGCGGTGGTCGAGGAGCCTGGATCGCGGGTTTGTTCCAAGAACACGGGGGTTACAATCTGGTTGCGGTCGCCGATTACTTCCAGGATCGCGTCGACGATGTCGGAACAAAGTTCAACGTGCCGGAAGCAAACCGCCTGACCGGATTGGCCGGTTATCATCGGTTACTCGAGCGAGAAGTCGATGCAGTGGTGATTGAATCACCGCCGTATTTTCATCCCGCACAAGCCGAGGCGGCGGTTGCAGCAGGCAAACATGTCTACCTGGCAAAACCGATCGCGGTGGACGTGCCGGGGTGTAAGACGATCGAGCAGAGCGGCCAACGGGCGACGGAACAGAATCTTTGTTTCCTCGTCGATTTTCAGACTCGCGCCGACCAGTTCTACCTCGAAGCGCTCAAACGAGTTCACGAAGGAGCAATCGGCCAATTTGCTTTCGGAGAAGCCACCTATCACGCAGACATTCCGTGGTTGGGACAGATGCAGTATGCCCGGGAAGCCGACACGAATCCCGAAGCACGACTCCGTGCCTGGGGATTGGACCGCGAACTGTCCGGCGACATCATTACCGAGCAGAACATCCACACGTTGGACGTCGCAAGTTGGATCATGGGCCAACCACCGATCGCGGCGTACGGCACCGGTGGCCGGAAAGTGCGCGATGTTGGCACGTGCTGGGATACGTTCAGTGTTGTGTTTCAGTATCCCGATCATGTCGGAATTGCTTTCAGCTCCCGACAATTCAATGGGTATGGCACACAACCGGAAGGGATTCGCAATCGGATGTTTGGCACCGACGGAGTGCTCGAGACGGCCTATGGTGGAGACGTGCTGATCCGCGGCAAGAACTTCTGGCGTGGCGGGTCAACACCCACGATTTACAAACAGGGAGCGGTCAACAACATTGCGGCGTTTCATACGGCAATCCAAGCAGGCGATTGCGCCAATTCGACGGTTCCTGAAAGTGTGCGCAGCAATCTGGTGACCATCCTCGGCCGAACGGCGGCTTACCGAGGTGAATTGACGACATGGGATGACCTCCTGAAGATGGATGAGAAGTACGAGCTGAATCCCAAGGGACTCAAGAGTTGAGTGCGCGTTCAACCCACCGCTAACGGCCGAGCGACACTGATAGGCTCTCCCGATCCGGCGAGCTGAATAGATTGACGAGTGCTGAATTACGATTGTTGATTTGCGAAGTAGCAGGT